>CAYNWQ010000001.1:0-26508 GCA_964400955.1 uncultured Gordonibacter sp.
AGCGAAACCAATCCGCTTGGGCACTTTTGGAAAAAAGACCTGTCGTGATAGTGGCAAGTGCGCGTGCTCTTTTACGGCAAATGCCGCCGTCGGGCGAGTGTGCATGTGCGCCTGTGTCTTTGGTTGCCGGGCACGAGCTTGTAGATATGCCCGGAGCTGAGGCGGCAGATTTGCAAGAGCTTTCAGATTTTTTGCGGGCACTTGAAGAACGCGGATACGCCAATACCGGTGAACTTGATGGTCCGGGAAGCTTTGCCGTGCGTGGTGGTACTGTTGAGGTCTTTCCGGGTAATTTGGTTTATCCGGTACAGCTGGACTTTTTTGGTGATGAGCTCGAAGAAATCAGACGCATTGTGCCATCTACGCATCAAACGATTTCCTCGCTTGAAGCGGTAGAGATATATCCGGTTTCAGAGTTTTCTTATTCACCGCGTTTGCTTGCTCGTGCGAAAAAAAAGCTCGAGAAGGTGGCGCGCACCAACCCAGCCCTGCGCGATATGTATGAAAAGCTCGAAGGGGGATTGCGCTTCGAAGGCGCAGATGCTTTGTTGCCCTATCTCTACGATAAAACGGTAACGCTTGGCACTTATGCAGGTCGTGATGTGATGTGCGCTTTAATAGAGCCGCGTTCGCTTGTCGATGATGCGACGCGGGCGTACGGCGACATTGAGTCGCGAGCGAAAGGAACCAATATTGCTTTGCAGGGGCTCTATAGTAAACCGGAGTCTCTCAGTTTTGGGGACGGGGTGCGCGCAACGTATCTTTCCATTATGCAGGTAGGCAACGCGCTCGATGATGAGCTGCCAGTAAAACGAGTTGATGTGGCGGGACACCCCGATAAACTGTTTGGGCGACTGCGCTCGCTTATTGACGCGAACTATGTGGTGGTGCTTTCTGCGCCAAACTGGCGTGCGCGCAAAGATATCCGGCTTGCGCTCGTGGACAACGGGTTGCCTATAAAAGAAGTGCTTGATGATGGAGATGTGGCAGAGAGCACAGGTCGCAAGGCGGTGGGTGCCCATGGCGAGGTAAGGGACGCCCATGGTGAGGCGGGGGACGCCCATGGCAAGGCGGGGGATGCCCATGGTGAGGCGGGGGATGCCCCCAGCGATGCAAGAGATGCTTGCGACGGGGCGGAAAACGCCAAAGCTTTTGCTCGTCGGCGTCTGCGACGTGCGGTGGTTAACCTCGTAGATGTTGACATCCCGCTCGGTATGATTATCCCGAAAGCTCGTCTCGCGTTGGTGTCGCTCGCTGATACGCAAGGAGCGCACAGCTCTGCTCGCACGCAGCGACGTATTGACATTACCGAGATTACGTTTCCTTACAAACCGGGAGACTATGTGGTACACGCAGCGCATGGCGTGGCATTTTTCAAAGAGCTGGTGCGCCGCGAAATTGACGGTACTGCGCGTGATTATTTGTTGCTTGAGTATGCGGAAGGCGACAAATTGTACGTGCCGGTTGAGCAGCTTGACCGCGTGACGCGTTATGTGGGACCTGAAGGTGCAAGCCCGCGCTGCACGCGTCTTAATACCAGTGACTGGTCACGTGCGCTGACTAAGGCGCGAAAAGCGACAAAAAAGCTCGCGTTTGACCTAGTGGATGTGTATGCACGTCGCGCGTCAACGCAAGGCTATAAGTTTTCTGAGGACACGGCCGCACAGCGAGAGATGGAGCTTTCGTTTCCTTACGAGGAGACGCCCGATCAGCTCGCAGCTATTGCTGATGTTAAGGCTGATATGTGCGCTCCACGTCCTATGGACAGACTCATTTGCGGAGACGTAGGTTTTGGAAAAACCGAAGTTGCCTTGCGCGCAGCATTTAAGGCGACGCAAGATAAAAAGCAGGTCATGGTGCTTTGTCCGACGACCATTTTAGCTCAGCAGCACTACATCAATTTTCGTGAAAGATTTGAGCCTTTTGGCGTAGAGGTAGAGGTGCTTTCACGCTTTCGCACCAGTGCACAACAGGCGCGTGCTCTGAGCGGTTTTGCTGATGGTAGCGTGGATGTGCTGATAGGCACTCATCGCTTGTTGTCACGAGATGTTTGCCCTCATGACTTAGGTCTTGTGGTGATTGATGAGGAACAGCGCTTTGGTGTAGGACACAAAGAGCAATTGAAAAATCTGCGCGAGTCGATAGATGTTTTGACGCTTTCGGCAACGCCTATTCCGCGTACAATGCAAATGGGACTTTCGGGTGTACGAGACATGAGCATCATCATGACACCGCCGCCAAACAGGCGCGCTGTTGAGGTTCATGTGGGTGAATGGGACCCTGACCTTGTAAGTGGCGCTATCAGACGTGAGTTAGCGCGAGGCGGGCAGGTGTATTATGTCAGCAACCGTGTGCGCAGTATCGATGAAGCGGTGCGTCGCGTACAAGAGGCAGCGGGAGAAGCGCGCGTGGGGGTTGCTCACGGCAAGATGGATAAAGATGCGCTTGAGCGTGTTATGGAGGATTTCTCGGCTGGTGAGTTAGACGTGCTCGTAGCGACCACTATCATAGAAAGCGGCATAGACAATCCGCACACCAATACTCTTATCATTGAAGACTCACAAAGACTCGGTCTTGCTCAGATGTATCAACTTAAAGGGCGCGTAGGTCGCTCGTCTGTGCAGGCCTATGCCTACTTTATGTTTCCCGAGCATCTCAATCTTACCGAAGAAGCGAGTGCGCGGCTTGCAGCTCTTGACGAACATCAGGATCTCGGTAGTGGCATGCGCGTGGCTATGCGCGATCTAGAGATACGCGGCGCCGGCAATATTTTAGGTGCTGAGCAGTCGGGCAACATGAGTGCGGTTGGTTTTGACTTGTTTGCGCAGATGCTTTCTCAGGCCGTAAATGCGACACGTGAAGGTGACGAAAAGGTGTGCGATAGTTTGCCGCCGGCGCTTTCCGATATCACGGTCAATATCTCCGGGCATACTTATTTGCCCGAAGAATATGTGCCTGACACCGATGAGCGCGTGTTGTGGTATCGAAAGCTTGCAAGTGCAGATAGCGAAGAGGCTGTGGCTGAGATATATGACGATATGTGTGACAAGCGCCCTGAGATGCCTCAAGCTGCAAAAAATCTTTTCGCGAAATCGCGTATCAAAGCTTTTGCAAACATACATCGTATCAAAGTGGTAAGCGTGGTAGGTGGTCGTCTTATCGTGGAGCCTATAACTATACCGCGTGAAAAAATGGTGCCTCTGAGGCGTGCTGGCGGGCGCTATTTACCCGAAAAGCACAAGCTCACCTTGCCTTTGCGCTATTTTAAGCTTGACGAGGACGATAGCTTGTTTGAGCCTATCTATGCTTTACTTACAGAGCTTATAAAGTGACAGGCTTGTTTGGCGGGCGCTCTTGAGTCTTGTTTTCGCGCATGTTTTTGAGGTGGCAAAAAAGAGGTGAAAAGGGAGGTCGGCGCTAAGAGGAGCGAGCGCTATTTGTTGTAGCAAGTAGCGCTCATGCGCGCAATTTCTTTACCGAGGTCATCTGTGACCGTGACCGTGTAAAACGACAAGTGGCTACCCGGCTTGTCGCAGTTTGCTTCGGCGATAAGTTTGCTTCCTTTTGTTACACGCATAAAGCTGACACTGTGATCCACTGAAGTTGCAGGGGAGCCATTGCCAACGTTGCAAGCAATCGCGAGTGCAAAATCACAAAGCGTGAAAATGGCGCCACCCATGATATTGCCTTGTGCATTGCGGTGTATGTCGGCAAGGGGCATTTCGCATACGGCATGCCCCTTACTTGCTTCCACAATAGCGCACCCTGCTGCGTGTGTTGCAAACATGTCGTTTGCAAATACTTGCTGCACCTCTTCGAGAGTGGGGTTTTCGCTGAGTGTGATGACTTTTGTGTCGATGTTTTTTTGAGAAGAGACCACGTTTAACCTTCTACTGGAGTCATGGTCACAGCGTAGAGCTCAAGCCATTGACCATCGGTTACCGTGATGGTTTGCGTGCCGCCTGCGATAACATAGTAGGTATCTACGATAGAGTCGCTATCAAAATAAAGGTCTTTCATGATGTAGGCTGCTGATTCGTTTTCGGTATTTACCGTGACATCGGTTGGTACGGTTATGGAGTAAGTACCTGCGGGAATGTCGGTTCCCACACGATAAACGCCACTTTGATAAGGCGCGCTTACCTCGCGCGGCTCGCTACTTGCTTGATACATTTCTGCATCCCCATAACCTGCATAAGCTATCAGGTCGCCTTCTTTGAGATCTGCGTAGTAGTTGCCGATGTAGACCACCGAGTCATCAACAGTGTAGCCACTGCCATCGCTGGTTGGCTTAAAGATGTAGTAGTAGCTTTCTTCCGTTTGGCTACCCTCGAGATAATAAAGGCCGGCTTCGATGTCTTTACCTGCTCCTACGGTGTAGATACCAGGCGTGCAGCGATTGCTTTTGGCGCTTTGCTTGCTGATGCCATGTTCTTCGTTCATGACCTGTTCGATTTCGTCGAGGGTATAGACGGTGCTGTCGGTGCCTGTATCATCTCCGTAGCCATAACCGTAGTCGTAACCATAACCATAATCGTCGTCGTATCCGTAGTTATAGTTGTAGTAGTCATCAAGGGCATCTCTTGCACTTGAGTCTGATGAAGAGTTGTTGCTTGCCATGATGACACCAACCGTGCAACCTATGCAGCCAACGATTATCAGGAGTACAACGAGACCGCATCCGCCTAGAACCCAAGGCCAAATCTTTTTCTTTTTGGGTTGCTGGGTGGCTGGGCTTTGTATGTTGTAGGTGTGGGGTTGTGCGGGAGTTTGTATAGGTTGTCCGTAAGAGGCCTGCGTGTAGGGTTGAGTGGGAGCTTGGTTAAAAGGTTGAGCAGGGGTTTGAGTATAGGGTTGCGCGGTGCTTTGCACGGTCGGCTGCGCGGGTAATTGCGTGTTCGGCTGCGCGGGAGTCTGGCTGTAGGGTTGCGCAGGAGTCTGGCTGTAGGGTTGTGCAGGTGATTGCCTGGTCGGTTGCGCAGGTGCTGCTTGCGTAGTAGGCGCAGTATAGGGCTGCGCTGGCGTATAAAACTGCGCGGGTGTAGACGAAGCTTCTGTGTTTACAGCTGGCTGTGCTGCTGTTGTTGCGGTTGCAGGCTCAGCTGGTTGCGCCGCAGGCGCGGCTGCAGCTGCAGGCACAGCAGCGGCTGCAGGTGTTGCGGCACAGGCAGCTTGTGCATCCTGATTTGCGTTTTGTGTCTGCCAACATTCGTTGGTGGATGGTGTGGATTGGTTTTCCGGTTGCTTTTGTGTTCTCATACTATATCTCCTAGCCATAGCTTATCTATTGGTTTTCTGCCTCGCTTAAGTCAGCCATAATCTCAAGTGTTGCATCTATGCGTGCAACTACGTCGGTGCGTTCCATGAGTTCGATGCTTTCAAAAAGCGGGGGAGACACCATGTTGCCGCATACTGCTACACGTACCGGCTGAAACAACAGTTTCGGTTTGAGCTCGAGGGCTTCTCCTGTACTTCTGCAGGCCTCCTCAAGCGCTTTTCCATCCCATGCGCGTGTTTCATCGGCTAGTATTTCGCGACAAGCACGTAGCGCTTCGTCGGCGCGCGCTCCTTGTTTGAGTAGGACTTTTTTTACGCTCTTTTCATCAAGAGCAACGTTTGGGCCCCAGAAAAAATAGCTCAGTTTCCCAGGTATTTCGCCAAGCTTTTGTAAGCGTTCAGAGACGAGAGGATAGATTTTTGCAAACCATTCGCGATTGTCCTCAACCACTTTTGCGCCTTTTGCAAGAGCCCCTTCGCTTATCTCGACAGCTTCGGGATCGGGTGCGTTTGCATCGCTTGGACTAGGGGTCGGGATAATGTGAGCACCTGCTTTTGCGCTTTGTCCGAGCGCTACCGCACGTGCAAGCCAAGGCGCGCTTTCGCTAACCCAGGCGTCTGCTCCCATGCGTTGTATATATTGCCCGCACATCCAGTCAAGCTTTTTCTCGTCAAAAATAGCGTCTTTTTTCGTTATGCGGTCAAGACTAAATGCGCTGCATAGCGTTTCGCGGTCAATGAGGGTGGTTTCGCCGTCGAGCGACCAGCCGAGCAGCGCCAAGAAATTGACCATGGCGTCACTCAGATACCCTCTGTCACGAAATTCCTCTACGCTTGCAGCACCATGGCGCTTGGAAAGCTTTTTGCCGTCGGGTCCAAGTATCATGGAAAGGTGCGCAAAGGTGGGCACCTCATATCCGAGAGCTTCATAGATAAGTATTTGTTTTGGTGTGTTTGATAGATGGTCGTCTCCGCGGATAACGTGCGTGATGCCCATGTTTGCATCGTCACATACAACCGCGAAGTTATAGGTTGGTGTGCCGTCTGAGCGCACTACTATCATGTCATCTATGACGTCAGCCGGAAAACTCATGTGCCCATATACCGCGTCATCAAACTCGATAGGTCCGTGATTTTCGGGCACTTTGAGACGCCATACATAAGGCTCGCCTGCGTCTATGCGTGCCTGAGCTTCCGCGGGGTCAATATGCCTACAAGTGCGGTCATAGCCTGCGTATCCGCCGTGCTCAGACTCTGCAGCTGCTCGTTTTGCGTCGAGCTCTTCTTTGGTGCAAAAGCATGGATATACCGCATCGCGCTCACGCAGGCGCTCAAGTGCTTGGGTGTAGGTGTCAAAGCGCTCGGTTTGAAAATAAGGACCAGCTGCGCCTCCTACAACAGGACCTTCGTCCCAGTCAAGGCCAAGCCAGCGCATGGCATCTATAATCACACGCACGTTTTCTTTTGTTGAGCGGGTCGGGTCGGTGTCTTCGATGCGCAAGATAAAGTCGCCATCGTTTGCGCGCGCAAATGCCCAGTTGTAGATAGCGGTACGCGCGCCTCCTACATGGAGACGTCCTGTCGGGGAGGGTGCAAAACGCACGCGTACGCGCTTTTGCTCTGAGTTTGTATCAGACATACTTTTCCTTACTTCTCGGTCTTGTTTGAGTAAAAGTATAGGCGACTTGTGCCTTTAAGCAAACCAAACCGGCTTTTTCCCATGCAATTTGCGCGCAAGTGTAATTGAACCACCATATTATGCCCATCTGCCTTAAGCTTTCAGGCGTCAAGTTGCAAGATATCTCTTAACTGACATTGTGCGAATACGTGCCGGTTATGACTCTACTGACCTTACGATTGTCTAATACGCTTTTATGAGTGACGATTATGAAGTAGACAACAAGGGGACAGAGTACTTGCTTTGTCCGGATGTAAACATCAGAGATGCAATTATGCACTCGTGGCTGACTTGATTTTGATTGGCAAAATACAACGCGAATGTGAGGTTTTTATCTTTCGGTTAAAAAATCTGAGGCTTTTTGCAAAAAATGCTTCGAATGTGAGGTTTTATCTAGTGTGATTTGATGCCGGATACTGCGTTTGCGTACCGGATCATTCATTTCTGGTTAACGGGCTTGTGAACCGGGCTTTCGTAAGAGCAAAACAACGCGCTTCGGATTTTGCGATTACCTCACATTCGAAGCAAAATTTGCCAAACTGGGGGTAAAATTTTGCGCTGAAGCATAAAACCTCACATTCGAAGCAAAATTTGCCATTCAATGGTGTGCATGGGTCTACAATTTTTTCATGAGTCTAGTAATCGCACTTGAGGTGGTTGTGATAAAAGTAACTATGTCGTCTACGTCTGCGATGATAGTCAAGCAAATGCTTATGTCCTCTGGTTTTTGGCCGTTCTTCGCCCTTAGCTCTAGAAAACTCATTGTAGATAAGGTGTAAAGTTGTTTGGGGTATGGTAGCAAATGTTGCACTTAGTCCTGCGGTGCTTGATTTGCATTTGCAATCGACCTTTCAAAAATGAAACTTACGAAACGGGCGAATCGATACGCAGCATAGTGGGAATCTAGATTGTTAAGGTAGGTTATAATAAAGCAAGCAGCAGGGAAGCCAAAGTGAGTAGGGAGAAGTATGGAATTAGGCTGGCCTATAAGAAGTAGACGCCTGCGAAAAGTCTCTCGATATTTGCCATAGTGGGCGGAGCCATACTCACTCCGTTTCTGATAGGCATTCCCTTTCTCGTTATCGGCATTAAGTCATACAAAAATATAGACAACGATGAATTTATGTTGTGGGGCACTAGCGCGCACCACGAGCAGCTAAGAGCAAGATATCGCGAAAGGCTAGAAAAAGAAAGCGGCGAAAACGGCAGAGTATTTTATTGTGAGCATCGCCTAGGTCTGCCTGTAGCTGAAGGGGCTAAGATATCAATCAACATGACAGATGCGAGCTATACATTTAGAGCGACAAATGACGAGACATGGGAGCTGCCAAAATCACGTATCACCAACGTATCTAAAATGACAGAAACAGAGATACAAACGCATCTTAAAAGCAGTTTGGGTACGACAATTCTTGGAGGAGCAGTTGCTGGCTTTCCCGGTGCGTTTGTTGGATCTCTCGTCACAACGCCAAAAAATGTCGCGGTACGTTCTTACTACTTGGTCTTTAACTATCTAGGCCAAGACAGTGAGCCGCAAATGCTTTTATTTCAATACAACGATTCGGCAGCAGGTATGATGGGCTACCAAAAGCCAAAGATGTTTGTCAAAGATTTCCAGCAAAGAAGAGATTTGTACGCACCAGTTACAAATCATCTGCTTTAAGTAAAAAAAATGCCGGGAGGTAACTCCCGGCTACTTGAGAGACTTAATTTTTAAAGCTCAACGGTGAGTGCGTCACCTGATGCGTCGCCGCTTGATTTAACAAGCACAGATTTAGAGGAATCTCCTTGGTCGATGCATATCGCCCAAATGCCCTCTTCAAGGGTGATTTCCGCTTGTCCGTCGGACACGTTAGTGGTGTTGTAGCTCTTTGGCACATAGCTTGAGCCATCTGCGGAGGTAAAGGTAACGTGGCATATCGCTATGCTATCGGCAGAGGTTTTGACGATTACTTTTCCAGAGGTTTCTTTTGCGCCTGAAGGGGAGGAGACATCAAAGGTTTCTTTGCCATCAGCGTGACAGGTGAGGCAGTCCTGACTTGCGCCTATGATCTGGTGGTTGTTGCCTGAGCAGCCACTAAGCACACACATCGCAAACATTGCGCCAAGCAAACAAAGTGCAAGGCAAACCGCCCGAGTTTTGCGCATCTTTGCTTTTCTCATCTCTGGTTTTTCGATTTTTATCATACTCATTTCCCATCCTTTACGTTTGTATCTTGCAGGACTCTCACTTTTAGGCTCGACGCGCATATTACCAGATAATCGCCCATATAGCTAGCTATTTGATGTCATTTATTTCTTTTGTTCGTTATAAACATTGTAAAGCTCAAAGATAAGACACTAGGCCTATAAAAGCGAATGCCCCGCCTGCGAGGGTAGGCACAGGCGGGGCAAAAAAGGGAAAGGAAGACAAATTGACAAATCCCGCTAAAGACATGCCCTGGCGGGATTTAAGTCGCGTTTACTCGACTCCCGTAATGACTTTCAGGAAATCACTCGGGGCGATGGTGCACATGCGCTCTCCGTCTTTCATGCGGATACGGTCAATCTTAAGCTTAAGGCGCTCGGCGTTTTCTAGCTCTATAGAGGTAAAGCGCGAAAGGATAAGGGTCTTATGAGCGAGACCTACAAGGTTGTATACTCGTTGCGTATCCTCGGCGTGCATTTTTCCTTGCTTGTCTATCGTTGCGATAGTGGTATCAAAATAGTCACGGCTTGGGATAAATCCGTTGACAAAGCCCGTTACTACGAGTGTGTCGCAATCGATGCCGACAACATTTTTGTAGGGGATGACGAGCACGGCGTCTGCTCTGTCATCAAGTACGGGTTCGCTTGAATTTTTCCGTACACGCTGTGTCATGGCAGCAGCAGAGTTGACCTGTGCGTTGTCGCCTGCGCCCGCGTCAACTACGCAGGCATTAACCAAGCTTGCGCTTGCTTCACTTGCTTCGCCACCTGTCGCAAAGATGGTCAGCTCATCAAGCAGTGCTTTTCCGGCAAGCGGATTTGACATAGCGTGCAGCTTTTCAATCTTATTTGAGGCCACGCGATATGCTTCAAGCACCTGAGAAAGCCCGACGATATGCTCTTTAAAATCAGGGCTATCGGGGTTTTCGGCAGCGTAAGCTAATACTTCGGGAAGTGTCATCTCGTGTGCGGCGGCGATATCACGCAGTGCGGCGAAAGCACCGCTACACACAAGCCAGTCACCGTATCCGCACCAATCACGCCATGCGGGTGCGCAGTCTGGGTCGGCAACTAAGTTCAAAAGAGTAATGACGCGTGCATTTGTGCAGTAGGCAAACGTGCGCACATCGCCTTTTGCAGCACCACTATTTGCGAAGGGGTTGTAATAGTTGACCCCAACTTGTTTGAGCGCGGCGCACACATTTTTCGTCCACGTATTATTTGGTGTTGTGACTACGATGCTCGATGCATCCGCGCCCGTGTCAAGTCTTGACGCGACGTATTGAGCAACGGCGCCTATTTCTGCAGCTGCCGTCTCTTTAGTGATGACTTTAATGGCAGCGGTATCTATATCTGACTCGGTGCTTGCAAAGGCCTTGGTTTTCTCAGGCAGAGCGCTTGTGTCGACCTTTTCGTCGGCAAGCAAGCGAGTGAGGGCGCCTGAGAGCTCTTGCGGTTGGAAAGACTCGGTGAGCTCGGTGCGCACAGCTTGCGGATAGCTTTCCTCAAATTCGGCAATGCCAGCTGCGTATGGATATGACTCATATACCTCAACGCAGGTATTGGTGTCGGCGGCAACAGTAAGTGCGCGTGTCGCTATAATGCATGCAAGTTTTTGTGAAGCGCGACTAATCTGTTGATAATCATCTACAAACACCTGATCATAGGCAAAACGAGCGCGCACGTTTTCATCACTCTCAAGCAAACGATACGCGCAAGCAGAAACCTCGCATTCAAGGTAGCTTTGTACAAACTTCAGGTTGTCTTTTAAGAGGTCGTATATTTGAGTCTCTTCGACAGTGATGAGCCATTCGCCCTCTGCGTCGTCGGTCATTTCAGTAAACGAGCGGTAGAAAAACTTCATCATTTCGCGCAGGCGCTTTGTGCGCAGGCCGCTTACTTTCATGTCCTCTTTGAGAAACGTTCCTTCGGTTTTAGTAAGAATGCGCGCCTCGCGTCCGTAAGTCGTCTTTGCTTCATCGCTCGAGAGTACCTCGAGGGCAAAAGCGCGAGGAGTAATAATGCGTACATGTGCTGCCGCATCAGCGCCTATGCTATCAATAAGGCGCTTTTTAAAGGTTTGCTCCGCAAAAGGGTTGCTGCAAAAAACTATTGCACTCGAGTCGTCCGTTGCGCATTTACTCACATTGTCTATCAGGGTGTGAGTTTTGCCAGTACGCGCGCCGCCAACTATCAGATGTGCCTCTGGTAAAGGGGCACAGTTGTTTCCGTCTGCCATTACTTTCCAGCCTTTCTCGTTTTTATTTTGCATCCTACAGGGCTTATCGCCGCCTCGCAAGATAGGCTTTTCCTGTCAGGAAATTTTAACATTTTCGGGAGAAGGACGACTTGTCCCCCTTAGCCCTTGCCAAGTCGTCCTTCTCCCGAAAATGCAGGAGGGTTGGTACTTTTGGTTTGTGTCGAAAGTATTGTCCTACATTTTCGGGAACGCAGTTTTAGAGCTTATTTTGAGATTTTACCTGCGACATTACTTACTACGTTATTTTTTGCGTGGTAAAAGTGGCATGCTGACTGCATGTGCTGGGCAAGCATCTACGCATGCGCGGCACTTGAGGCATTCAGACATGGCAGCTTCTGAAAGCTCGGGATGACGTATGTCGATACCCTCACCACAGGCTTGACCGCATTTTCCGCAGGTCGCGCCTTTTGAAGTTTCGAGGCATTTTGAATCATCGATTGTCGGCACAAAAGTGCGATTTGTCTTCGCAACAAGGCTCATGAACGCTGAAAGCGGGCAGAGCTTGTGGCACCACTTTTTGAAAAGCACCACTTCAGCGATAAGGATAAGCGGCACTACAACAACTGTCCATGACACATCGCCGTGAGCAAAGAGGTTGATAAACAAAAGGATGGTTGCAAAAGTAAGGCCGATTGGGCAGATGAGGCAAAATACCGGAAAGCCAAAGGCGAAGGTAGAAAGCACTGCACCACCGAGTACAAAGTGACGTGCGTCGACTGCTTTGCCACGTACTGACGCGCAGCTTGCGCAGCCCGCTTTGCCTGATGATGAGCAGCCACCTTTAAGCATCTCTTGTTCTTTTTCGCTCAAAGGAGCGACATTTGCTTTTTCGCCTTCGCTACTCTCATTGATTTCTTCAGCTGTCGCTTTCTTTGCCTTCGCGCCGTCACCCTTTGAAAAGAGGTTGCGCAGTTTTTGCACTAGAGGTACCGGGCAAATCCAGCCGCAGAATGCACGTGCAAAAATCACCACGAGCACTATCATTAAGATGAGTGAAATCAAAGCACGCGGCACCATGGTTTTTGATGCAAGCATCGTGCCAAGTGCGCCAAGCGGGCACAAAATCGAGATGTCCCAGATGCCAGGAGCTGACATCGTGCCAATGCCAAGATTGGTCACAAAGCCAATAGTAATAATGACTATAGCGAGTACTGCTGTAATGGTGCGCAGTCTTTTGGAGTTTTTCATCAGTGCGCCCTACCTTTCCACTTCATCTGCAATGTGTACGGTGATAGCACGTGCGGTGGCGCCTTCTGATATTGATCCGTTTTGCAAAGATACGCAAACGCTTTCGCATGCGCCGCAACCGTTGCATTTGTCGGTTATAACTACAGGACGCAGATTTTTATCGAGCTCCATTGCTTCATAGGGGCATGCGTCATAGCAAAATCTGCAGCCAATAAGCCTATAGGCCAGACACCAATCAGTGTTGATGACTGCTTTACCGATAATAGTGGTTTTAGCTGTAGCACCGCTTGGTAGCTTGAGTGCTTCGGTGGGACATGATTTGACGCACAGCGGCTCGCCGCCGTCTTCTTCTGCGCAGAAATCGCACCAATTAGCTGAAAAATCAAGCGTAGGTGTGCGCATGTTGAGCAGACCGTCTTCAATATGCGCTGGCTTTATGACGCCACGTGGGCATATTTCGTAACATTTCTCGCAGCGTATGCATGCAGAGATAAGTCTGTCTTCGTCTTGTCCTCCTGGCGGGCGGGTGATAGGGTTTTTCCCTGTGTATTTTAGGGTGCCCAACCCAAGCATGACCGCAGCACCACCAATGCCTAAACAAAGCGTGCGCCTCGTCATGCCGCCATACGTTTTTTCTTGTTCTTGCTTTTCGGGCGCGGGAGTCGCGCTTGTCAAAGCATCACTGTCATTTTCCATGGCTCGTCTTCTCTACCTCTCTTTTTTGCCCTCGTTGTTAATTGCTTTTCGAGCTCGTGGCGCTGTAATCAACGCCACGAGCTCTTTGTCTCTCCTCGCTCTTTTCTTGCTTTTATTTTTTTAGGCCTCCTCGCTTTTTTCACTTGTCGTATCGGCCGTATCATTGCTTTCGCTTGCGGTCTCGTCTGCGTTTTCTTCCTCGTCGTCTGCGAGCAAGTCGCGTAAAAATGCTCTGTCAGTGACCAGGAAGCCGTCAACGAGATACGCAAGACCTAAGTAAAAATCGGTTTTAGCAAAACGCTTCATATCGATGATAAGCATTGGTACCCATGCAATCAAATGATCCTCGAGGAAGTTTTTCTGGGTAGACAAAAGCCCAATAGCGCTTTCCTCGTCACCCTTGCGCAAAGCTTCTACGGTGCGCTCAGCTAAGATGCGCTCAAATTCCAGCTCAAGAGCGATATGGTCTTCGCCCTCTTTCCAGCTGTCTTGTTTATCGAGTCCGCAGCTGCGATAGATTGCAAGCACTTCGTCGCGAGCGTCTTGCATGAGCAAACGTTTTTCTGAGGTATAGACACTTTCAAACGGGTATGCCGCAGAAAAAGCGTCAACGCCGTGTCCAATAAATACGCGTGAGTAGTCAACTGCGAGCTCGGTCAAGGTATTTTCCCAAGCGTTGCTCAAGTATTTTGCAAAGAGACGATAGCCTTTATCGACGTCATCGTTGCCGGTCCTTGCCGGGAAACGCATGCCGCGCAACTCTTTGAGCAACTCTTCATCTATTTCTACGCGAAAAAGGCGAGCGAGTAAGCCATAGGTTGCGGCTCTTTGCTCGTTAAGTTTGATAAGCTCTTCAAGGCTTGTTTCTTCTTCTAGCTCTGCGGCCTCTTCAATCGCTTCGCTCATTTTTATGCCTCCTCTTTGGTTTCGTTGGTGTTTTCTGTTTCAGCCGCCTCAGGTGCGCTACTTTCGGCACTCTCGGTGCTCTGCGCACTCTCTGCTTCTGGTGCTTCTAGTACAAAGGTATCTTCAACATCAGCTAGCAGCTCAAGAGCCGTATTGCCAATCTCGGTCGTATACCAAGCACCTCTCCACTCAAGCGCATCGCATTTTTCAAGTCTATCGACAAAACGAGTGGCGTAATAGCGCGGTTTTTGTACCATGGGGTCTTTGTCTATCGCATCGCCTAGGCTTTTCGTAGTTGCGCCGCCCTCTTGTGCACACATGGTTAAAACACGCTTGTAGATAACACCGTAAGCGCCGTCGGTATCGAGCAGCTCATGGAGACGCTCGAGAGGTTTGTCGGCATCAAGTGCTGCCTTGCCGGCATCCGTTGTTTCCCAATAGGTCTCGGGGGCATCTGCTGCCTCGAGATACTCTACGCCATCGACAACAACGATGCGCGGTTCGGTTTCGATATCTTCAGCGTCTTGACCCTCGGCGGTGATGCGCTCGATAGCTCCCGCTCTCTCAAGTAAAGAGCAAAGATTTGCTGCAGAATAAACTGAATAGTTGTACTTTTTGAGTTCTTCTATCTTTTCATTCACGTCAGCAACTGTTTGACGCTCAAGACAGAAAGAAAGAATGCCCATGAGTGTCTTGCGCTGGGAATTCATAGATTTGAGCAGCTCAGCAGTGCGCTCTTCGGCTGGTTTCTCCGGAGCTTGCTCTACTGCAGGAGATTCTTCTGTTTGCGCAGCGGTGTTTGCTGATGCAGGTAAGGATTCACCGAAGTCGTCATCTTCTTCTGTGTCTTCGGCATCGTCTTGTAGTGGATCAAATTCATCTAAATCTGATTCAAAGGAAAAATCAAACTCAACGTTTCTCGTCATAATAGCTCACCCTTCGTTGGACATGCATAACTTGCCCGCATGTGCCGTACACATGCGTTTCTGAGAGCCCCACCCCTGAGGCTCCTATCTTTTGCAAACATGTCCACCTTTGCAGGTGAACTCCCCGGTTCCATATGATAGGTGAGCTTTTGAGTTGTTGTCAAGACAAAATTTTTAAAATTTAGCGGTTGACAATAGCGGCAGAATTCACGATACTTAAGCGCGGGGTTGGGGAAGAGAGAGAAAGAAAAGGAGAGGTAACATGGCCTCGATGATTCGACCCTCGCTCATCCTCAAAATGGATTTAGATGAGCACGTATACTCAGACGAGACAGTTGCAGACATAAAGCGCTCGTATTCTTATGTTGCGCCTTCTGTGATTACATCTCATGAAACGGGCGACGCTCGCCCGGAAAACACCATGCGCTTTATGATAAAGCTGCATCGTCCCTATTGGGACGCTAACGACGACGCAGCAAATGAGCTGTGGAGTGGTGTTATGCCTAAATGGATGCATAACATGTTCTACAAAGTTTCCAACACTATCACTGCTAGCAATAAGATGCACGCAGAACGCGGCGAGCAAGATTTGCCTTATGCATGGCTTGAGATGGAGTTTGGCAACAACGTGTGCGTAGCGTTTAAGACCGCACATGACTCTTCTTTATCCGATGAGTTTGGAAGCATGGTTGAGCAGGTGCGCACGTACATGGCGCAAGGCGCGTTTGGAGAGGGAAAGATCACGAAAGTGTGCATCCCTTCCCACGCTAGCTATGAGGCTCAGCTTGCGGCAGCTATTGCCGAAGAAGAGGCTCGCAAAGCCGAAGAAGAGGCGAGCGAAGCGCAAGCTTGTGAGCAGGAAGAAGCGCAAGCTTGTGAGGCTACGGAAGAGACGCAGGATACCGAGGCTGCCGAAGCCATTGAAGCTGTCGAGGCTGCTGACGCAGATGATGCTGTTGAGACTGATGAAGATGCGGAGTCTGGCGAAGAGGCAGAACCTATCTTTGAGTGGCCAAAACTTCCAGCATTTGATATCGATTATTCTACGTGGAGTGTCGAATACGAAGATGGCACACTGCGTTCTTTTGACAGTGTTGTAGGTTCATTTGAGGAGTAAATTATGTCAAGCGCAAGTAACATGTTGACTTTGCTTGAGAGGCTACAAAGTCAACATATAACGGTACATCAACATCGTTGCGTAAAGGTGCGCAACAGAAACGCACAATGCACGCGTTGCATCGATGCTTGCACCAGCGGGTGCCTTTCTATGAAAGACGGTGAGATTTCTATTTCGCCAGAAAAATGCATCGGCTGCGGGACGTGTGCGACGATGTGTCCGACTTGCGCTATAGAAGCACACAAACCTTCAGATGGCGAAATATATGCGTCCTGCATGACAGCGACCGAAGCCGCAGATGGTGAGGCCATCATTGCTTGTGAGCAAATCTTAGCTGCTGCACGAGGTTTGTATGACCCTGAAAAAGTGACCAGCGTGAAATGTCTTGGACGTGTGGACGAAAGCCTCATCGCTATGCTTGTTTGCAATGGAGCGACGCGCGTAAGTCTTATCCAAGCGAAATGCGAGGAGTGCCCTTACTCGACCGGGTTGCAAACTGCAGAGGTGGTATGCGAAACGGCAAACACCTTGCTTGAGACATGGCAAAGTGATGTGCGCGTACGCGTTGCGAGTAAGTTTCCTACAGTCGCGCGTCTTGTGGGCGAGAGCGAATACGACACAAGTAAACGTGAGTTTTTCACTAACATAAAAGACGAAGCGAAATCGGCTGCAGTTATCACGGTTGACCAGACCGCACGCGATGTGCTTGGTGAAGAAGAAGTGGAGCCACCAAAATACGTAAAGGTTGGCAAAGACGGCACGCTTCCGCACAGCACACCCGGGCGTCGTAAGCGCCTACTTACCGCTTTACGTGCGATGGGTGAGCCGAAAGACGAGATGATTGCTACAAGGCTTTGGGGTCATGTCGTCATAGAGTCCGACAAATGCAAGTCGTGTCAGATGTGTGCGACATTTTGCCCAACGGGAGCTCTACGCAAATTTGAGGAAAAAGACGGCACCTTTGGTGTTGATCACTATCCATCACGCTGCGTGAAATGTCGTACTTGCACTGATATCTGTCCGGCCGATGCGCTCTGGATATCAGATGAGGTGTTTGCGGTTGACCTAGAGAGTAACGCTCATGAGCGCTATGTTATGAAACCGCGTGAGAGGGAAATCGGTAATCCTCACCAGATATGGCACACCATGCGCGACTTGCTTGGCTGCGATCAAATTTACGAGCGCTAGACGCACGCGAACAAATTTTTCCTCAAACGTCAAACGGGCATCACGAGTTGATGCCCGTTATTAGTTTACTCTCTAAATAGCCACTAAAAAAAGAAGCCCGTATGCGCCCGTGGCAAGCTATATGCGTTATGTCTTATCAGGCTCACAGACAAACCTCGCCTACCCTAAAGTTTTTTCCTTTATAGCAAATCGCGCCCTGTGCGCGCAATGCCGAAAGCTCTGCAGAAAGCGTCGAACGATCTATGCCTAGATAGCGCGCTAGTTCAGCGTGAGTAAAAGGAATTCTGAATGCATCTGAGCCGGTCATTTTTTGCTGCAGAGAAAGATAGGCCATTATTTTTCCTCGGGTAGTTTTTGGTGCTATTGCGATGGAGCGCCTGTTCATGGCTATATTTTTGTTCGCCATCGATACTAACAAATTGCGTACAAGGCGCTCGTGAAAAGCGCAACGTTTCGGGCACATATTTAAAGCTTTACTCACTTCTAAGCTTTCGATAGTGCAGTCTGTATCAGCAATCACATCGATGTCAGATACACAATCGTTGCCGCATGCATAAGCGACCGCAAAAGGAGACCCGGGTGTAAGAGACTCCAAAATAGTTACGCGTCCCCATGCATCAGACGCTTCTATATGCAAGCGTCCTTCGCTTAAAACTCCTATGCGCGAGACTTTTTGTCCTGCTCTCAAGATGTACTCACCTTTAAGATATGTTCGCGTGACGTGACCCAAACAAGGTAGCATCGTGTTGAGATCTTTTTCGTTTATTCCTTTAAAAAGCGGTGCCTTACTTAAATTCATAAGAATTTCTTTCTCGATTTGTTGGTTTCAGAACATTTTAACTGTTTTTTGGCTTGTATAGTAGCGAAAGAGAGCACGGATGGCTCTGTTAGTTAAAGTTTCATAAAAGAGAGGATGCGTTATGACTGAGAATTCTATGTTTTGTTTTCAATGCGAACAAACCGCCAATTGTACGGGTTGCACGAGTGCGGCAGGCGTGTGTGGCAAAAGTGCGCAAACCGCTAATCTTCAGGACAAACTTACCGGTGCTTTAATAACTCTTGCGCAGACCTACGCAGGCAAGATGGCCGGCGAAGATGTAG
Organism: uncultured Gordonibacter sp.; assembly: GCA_964400955.1. GTDB lineage: Bacteria > Actinomycetota > Coriobacteriia > Coriobacteriales > Eggerthellaceae > CAJFUR01. The sequence goes on from CAYNWQ010000001.1 coordinate 18,525, forward strand.
ACGAGCTTGTGCGCGAAGGCATGTTTGCTTGTATAACCAATGTCAATTTTGACGATGAAAAGATAGAGGCACTGATTGAGCGCGCAATCGCTGCATCAAAAGCTGCGGGTGGGTCGGATGCGTGCTACGACATGAATCTTATCTGGCAAGCTCATGAAGACGTACGCTCGTTAAAGAGCCTTATTTTGTTTGGCTCTCGAGGAGTGGCTGCTTATGCTTATCATGCTGCAGCACTTGGATACAAAAGTGCAGATGCAGACGCGTTTATGCTTGAGGCTTTGCGCACAATCGGTTCTGATGCTTCGGCTGACGAGCTTTTGGCCTGCACGCTCAAAGTGGGAGAAATCAATCTCGGCGTCATGGAGCTTTTAGATAAAGCTAACACAGAGACATACGGTACACCTGAGCCTACGACTCTAGAGCTCAAAGTTGAAGCAGGTCCCTTTATTGTAATTAGTGGACATGATCTGCGCGATCTTGAGCTTTTGCTACAGCAAACCGAAGGCCGCGGTGTAAATGTGTATACTCATGGTGAGATGTTGCCAGCGCATGCGTATCCGCAACTAAAGAAATATGCGCACTTAAAAGGAAATGTAGGCACTGCTTGGCAAAATCAGCGCAAAGAATTTGCAGAGTTGCCTGGTGCTTTCTTGTTTACGACAAACTGCCTCATGCCACCTGCAAAAAGCTATGCAGATCGTGTTTTTACTACCGGTCCTGTGGAGTTTGAAAACATCCCTCACATTGGCGAAGACAAAAACTTTGAGCCGGTCATCCAGAAAGCCCTAGAGGTAGGTGGATTTGAGCAAGACGTGACGTTTGCGGGCATGAATGGTGGCAGCCATGTTACTTGTGGGTTTGGTCACGGCACGGTGCTTGGCGTTGCCCCTGCAGTGATTGATGCGGTAAAGAGTGGTGCTATCAGCAAGTTTTTGCTGGTTGCTGGCTGTGATGGTGCACGTAAAGAGCGCTCGTACTACACCGATTTTGTGAAGAGCGCACCCGAGAGTTCAGTTATCTTGACACTTGCCTGTGGTAAATACCGCTTCAATGACCTTGACCTTGGCGAGATTGGTGGTATTCCGCGCTTGCTCGATGTGGGGCAATGTAATGACGCTTATGGTGCTATCAAAATCGCCGTGGCGCTAGCAGAAGCATTCGAGTGCGGTGTCAACGATTTGCCGCTTTCTATGGTGCTCTCTTGGTACGAGCAAAAGGCGGTTTGTATCTTGCTCACGCTTTTGCATCTAGGGATTAAAAATATCTATCTTGGTCCAACCTTACCTGCTTTTGTGAGCCCCGGTGTGTTAAATACGTTGGTTGAAAACTTTGGCATTAGGCCAACTTCTACTCCTGAAGCTGATCTTGCGGAGATTTTTGCCTAAATCTAGTTAAGCAGTATTGCGTGCAAACTAAAAGCCCTCCTCGGAGGGCTTTTAGTTCATGTCGAAGCGTGTGTGCGTGTGCGTGTGCGCGTGCGTGCGTGTGTGTGTGAGTCTATGCGGTTTTTTACGTCAAAATTATCGCGCTACGCTGAACTATGTGGCGCTTACGACGAGGTGCAAATCGTTGTGTTGTGTACGATGAACGAACTCATAATGATAAACGTTATTATCGCCATGATGATTTGCTCGGTTATGACGGTTGCAAGTGCATTGCTTGCTGCCTGCGCAATGCCTGCGCGTCCCATTTCTTCATTTTTCGCTTGCAGGATAATCGCTGCAGAAAACACGAGACGCATCTGTTTGCCGATACCAAAAATGCCACCAAAACCACGTTTGCCTTTGAGGTATGTTTCGACTTCTTTTATCTCTGATGCGATTTCGTCTGGGCTTGCATCTGTATCAACAAGGGCCGCTATGATAGCTAAGTGATCTGCTGACATATAACCATCGCTATCTTTAATAGCCTGACGTATATCATGAAAACGCTTGCATTTTTCCTGGACAGGTTGCTCGTTTAACGCCAAAATCATACAAACCGATTGCAAGGCATCTTTTGCCCAAGTGAAATGGTCGTCTTTTAGTATCTCGTAGCACTCTTCGGCAGCGGCTAGGGTGGTCTCAATATCTAAGCCTGACATGGCGAGTAAAGCAGCAACCGTTGTGTCTTCGGTGTTAGTAAGAATCGGATGCACTTCGTGCATCTTTTTGATAATCTCTTGCGTACGCGCTGCGATATCTTCGTGCTGTGCCGGTTCGGCGAAATCAACGATAGCTGTAGCGGCAAGCGCTTCGTATTCGTCGTGATACATATGACCTTGTTTTAGCAAATTGTACGCATTGATAATTTTGTCTAGGTAGTTTTGGGGATCTTGCACAAGTGACATCTTGCACAATAAAGCGATGCTGACTTGTCCGCGCAGGTTGTTGACGACGCTCACTTTGTCGTGCAAAAGCGAGCGATTTTTCCTGATTTCTGCCTCGTTTGCCTGTGCATTGGCATTGGTGTAAATAAGCGCACCTAGGCCTGCAGCTTCTACGGCATCAAGCTTTGCGGAACTTTTTACGGTTTTGAAATTTTCGGCAAAAAGGTCACATTTTGCTTGTAGCTTTGCATCCATAAGACACCCTTTCAGCGTTAACAAATATATCTATAAAGATACGGCAACGATATAGGAGAAATTATACTGATTAGCGCTCGCGGGTCAATAGAGAGACCCATAGTCTTGCAGCCTCGTGTTTTTCATGCGAGTGTAGCTCTACAAATCAGCATCTTTTAGATGCTGCGACTTTACAGCCTGGTGACTTTACAGCCTAGCATCCGCCGCATATTTTCTATAGCTCGGCATCCTCTATACGGGCGGCAACTTCGTCCATGAGACGCTGCTGTGAGTTGATCCCGGTTTTTTGGTAGATATGCGCGATATGGCTTTTTGCCGTGCTGTGCGCAATATAAAGCGTTTTGGCGATATATTCAGCATTTCTGCCAAGGAGCAATAAATCGAGCACTTCAAGCTCTCGTTCGGTGAGACCGTATTCGCACTTGATGTTTGCAAGAGCTGTCATTTTGCGTTCGGCTAAAAGTGTTGCCTCGTCTATTGGCGGATTCGTGCTGTTTTTCTCAAAAGAATCGCTTTCGCTAGGTGTGCTCTGCGTATAGAGTGGGGTAGGGCTTGCGCGCCGTGAAAGTAGCGAAAAGAGTTCTTTTACAGCGATAGCAGAAATAATGAGCAATACGACCAGATAGCTCAAAGTCACGCCTGCGTCTCCGAGTGTTTTTGCAAATTCGAAAAATGCCGTTTGAACAAGGTTGCCTACTTCTACAAAAAGGAAAGCCCAACAGAAAAGGCGAATACGAGCAGCGAGTTTATCTTTGTTGAGTGATGCAACAAAGGCCATAAACAATATCATCTTGCGGAAAATAAAAAGAAGGGGCACATATGCCATACTCGAGAGTCCGGTAAGAAATGTACTCAGATACAAAGCTATAGAAAGCGGAGGAATAACAAATGCCGCGTACACAGCCGATATCTTGTAAGGTTTACGCAGGCGGAAAAGGATAAGCACCAGCACGCCTGCAAGTGCGCTACCTAGGCCTCCCATACATTGGTAAAGAAAAAGGCTGTCGAGTGTACCGTGCCCCATCCAAGTATCGGTTAACTGCCGCGCAATAAAGCTGTAGCCGCTAAACACAAGCAGCGGTAAAAGCATCGAAGGCGTTATACGCCCGTCGCCATCATGTGAAGCGGTTTTTGCAGATTCATTTTGTGCGCTGCCTTCAGTTTCTTTGTTTTCTGCACTTTCGACTCGTCTTGCTTTGCCGCTCAAATGAAAGGAAACCAGTTGCAAGGCTAGCGAGAAAAAGGGTAGTGCCACAGCGATGGCTTTCATTGCAAACAGCTGGAAAAAAGCCAAGGTTACCTCAAGTGAACCGGCGAGTATCATGGCGAAAAACATGAGATAAAACATGGTTCGTCTTGGGCGGCGAAAAATAACAATTATCCAACTTGCAAGGAACGCACTTTGCCCAAGTCCAAGCATAAAGTGTCCGACAATTTGCCAAGGGTCAGAGTGAGGCCATGATGTCATTGCTAGACCGAGACAGGCCAGAAATGCTGCGCCGATAGCGCATGCGCACTGGGTTTTGTTGATTTTTCTGTCAGATCCAAACTGCGATTTTGTGGCAATGAGTACAAGCAAGAGGGCAAAGGGTACGCAGCGCCCGAGCGCTATGAGATATTGCGTGGAAACCAGAGTATTTAGCGCCTCAAAAGAAATAAACTGGGGGATGTCTCGCACTGCAAAACAAAGCGCAAGACCTATAGCTTCATAGATTGCTCCCGGTGCACTGAGAGCTTCGCGCATAGTTAGTTTCTTTTGTGTCATGAGACGCATTCCCCTTGTTTTTTGTATCTCAAGTTTTGCGTAGGTACACCTGCCGCTTATCTTTTTCGCGTGTCATAAAATCTGCTGCCTTGTTTTAAGTTTTGTCGCGAAAAGCGCAAAAACATATTATCAGTAGGACGTTTATTTGGCAAGCATTTCAATCTCCACCTTTAAGGATGATGTTTTGTTTCCGCACGTAGATGAGCATATATCTTGCTTGATGGCTGACGCAACTTCTTAGGGCGCAGCAATATAAGCAAAAAAGCATCGTAGTTTTTAGTCAACAAAACATCAGACAAAGAGGAGGAGAATATGGGTGCTTTAAACGTATCGCGCCGCACTTTTGTAAAGCTTGCCGCGGCGGCGGGCGCTGCGCTTTCAGTGACAGGTGCGCTCGCGACGAGTGCGCTTGCTGAGCAGCAAACCGAGGCAGACGCAGATGAGGTGAAACGTATCAGAACCGCATGCCGCGGATGTGGTAAGTATGAATGCGGTGTGTTTGTGACTGTTAAGAACGGACGCATCATAAAAATTGAAGGCGATACGTCATATACCGGCTCTATGGGCAACTGTTGCTGCAAATCACAATCGTCCATTCAAGCGGCGTATCATCCGGACCGTTTGAAATATCCCGTAAAACGCACGAAACCTAAAGGTGAAGACCCCGGCTGGCAACGTATAAGCTGGGATGAGGCGCTCGATACGTGCGTTACAAAAATGGGCGAGTTGCAAGAAAAATATGGCGGAGCTTCTATGGCATTTATGGGCGGCACCAGTCGCATCTATGCGATGTCAGGCATGAGCGCCATGGCGTATCTCTATGACTCACCAAATATCGTGTCTCCTGTACAGGTATGTAAAGGGCCAAGAAATTACGTTACGGGTGCGACGGTTGGTCCTGACATGTACTTTGTTGAAAACATCTGGGGCTCCAAAAAGATGTTTGTGCAGTGGGGTAGTGGTATCGAGGTTTCTAACTATGACGATGCGGGTCGCGTGGCTGTAGACAATGCACAGCGCGCAGAAGTCTACATCAACGTTGATCCTCGCATGAGCAACAACGCAAAAGAAGCCACGCATTATCTGGCTGTACGCCCCGCAACCGACTCAGCTTTGCTGATGTCGTGGCTCAAGCTTGCTATCGAAGAAGAGCTCTACCAAGACAACTATGTGCGCCGTTGGACGGACTGTCCTTTCCTTGTATGCGAGGAAATGGAGCCGTCGGGCTGGGAAGATACTATAAAGAAAGTAAGTCGTATGGGCGTGGTCGATTCATCACGCAAGGTGAAAACGGTGCTGCTCAAAGAATGCGACCTTGTGGAAGGGGGAGATGCCAAGAAATTTATTGTCTGGGATGAGGCCAACAAACGCTTTACCTATATCAACGCCGAGACTGGTCTTTGGGAAGGTGAAGGCGATACTTTCAAATGCAAATACACTGACTGGGACTACGTCGTGCGCGCAGGTATGGATAAGATTTATGAGTGGGAGCCAGCACAGGGCAAATATGTGTCATCTGACCGTGAGGGAGTAAGCGACCTCTTTTTGCCCGACGAGTCCCCTATGCCTACAGTTGAGGGTTGTAGTGAGCCAACGCGCCCAGCGCTTTGGAGTGATGAAATTCCTGAGATTACTCTCAAAGATGGACGCACGGTGCGTGTGCGTACGGTATGGGAATACCTTTATGATAACTGCAAAGATTTTACGTTCGAATACGCTGAAGAGATTACCGGCGTTAAGGCTGACATCATCGAGTCGGCAGCGCGCGCTTATTGCAAGCAAAACGAAGACAACTATGGTGATGCAGCCATCAATTTTTCGGTAACAAACGAACACACTGGAAACGCTATAAAGATGATTCATTGCTATGATTCTCTCGATGCTATTCTCGGTCGCAGAGATACTCCTGGCGGACATCGCGGCATGACGCGCGTGCCTTCGATTTATGCCACCCAGCATTCGCTTTTTGTTGGCCAGTTCTTGCGCGTGGGTACTAAAAATGCAGTTGACGATCCAGTGCAAAAAGCACGCCGCATCTGTGATTTTCCTATGTATCCTAATGCGGATGCAACACAGATTTACTACGCCATGAAAACTGGTGAACCTTACCAGATACACGGTGCACTTACTCAGGCTGGTGGCATGCTTAACCAGACGAATTTGCATCTTACCTGGGAAGGCGTATCTAATCTCGACTTTTTCGTTGACTGGAATCTATGGCATGACCCTATCTCTGATTTAGCCGACATTATATTGCCTGAAGCGCACTGGTCAGAGCAGGAATGTAGTCGTGTTGCTCAGGGTTCTGCGGGTTACTACGGAGCTCACATCAAATGCATCGAGCCTCCAGCGGATGTGAAATGGGGTCCCGACATTGTAAACGAGTGGTACAAGCGTGCAGGCGTGCCTTTCTGGGGTGACAGAACTGACGGGGGAGACCCGTGGGAAGCAGGCGACTATTTGCGTGGGCGCGCCATCGCCTCAATCGATATGGACTGGCAAACATTCCGTGAGGGCTTTATCGAAAACGGTTGGTATGACGCACGCAAAACCAACCCTGATGGTTTTGGCAGCTGTAGGCGCTATGAGACTGGCTGGCTGGATTTGCCTTTCGTGGGTAAACCGGGCTTTTACACTCCAACGACTCGTGATGAAGTGTGGTCTATCGAGATGGAATCGAAAATGCGCGAAAAGACCGACTCTACCACTGGTGAGCTGTACGGCATTCGTTATGCGTTGCCGTATTTTACCGAGCCGAAATCAGGTCCGCGCAGCGATGGTTTCCGTGAGACGCAAAGCAAAAATGAAAACAACCCCAACCATGCGGCTTATGCAAGCTATACGACCGAAAATTATCCCTATATCGCTTCAACAGGACGTCGTATCCCGGTGTATTTTCACTCCGAACATCGCCAGCTGCCGTGGTGTCGTGAAGTGTGGCCGGTGCCGCGTATGGAAATAAACCCCAAAGATGCATCTGAGCTGGGTTTAGAGCAGGGTGATTGGGCCTGGATCGAGACACCTTTCTCAAAGATACGTCAATGCGTAGAAGTGTCACCGTGTGTGGCTGAAGGTCGCGTAAATCTCGAGCATCAGTGGTGGTTCCCCGAGCTCAATCAGCCTGGTCATGGCTTTGAGCTTTGTGGTTGCAACTGTCTTGTAGACGCGTGGTCACAATGCGAAGCGGAGGGTGCACCGCAGTTGCGCGGGTATTTGGTCAACATTTACAAGGCTACGCCTGAAAACTCACCATTTGGAAACCCTATACCCTGCGGCAACGATGGTACTGAGATTATCCACGATGCGTCAGATCCGCGCCTTAAAGAGTGGGGCAAGCTTGATTATGAAAGAGAGGACTACTAATGACTCGGTATTGTATGGTTGTTGATACCAATCGCTGCGTTGGTTGTATGTCATGCAACGCTTCATGTAAGACAGTAAATGGTGTGCCTATCGGTTCTTTTTGGAACAAAGTATTGCGCGTAGGACCTACGCCCAAATATGAGGGTGCGATATTTCCCGATACGGAATGGTACTACTTGCCTATTCAGTGTCAGCATTGTGACAATCCAGCGTGTGTGCAGGTATGTCCAACTGAGGCGTCGCACAAGCTGCCTGATGGTACCGTACAAATTGACAAATCGAAATGCATAGGA
>CAYNWQ010000002.1:0-17111 GCA_964400955.1 uncultured Gordonibacter sp.
ATAAGATTTTTTGTCGGCAAGCAGACGCGCCACTGCGAGGCGCTGCGAAGTTTCCTTTATTTCCCTGATAGTAAAAAGGTCCTCAAGCAGAGCAAATATAGTATCGGGGTCATCGAGGGCAGCAAGCACCTGTAGCAAATCGTCTACTTCTTTGGTTCTCAAATCGCTCATCTATTTGCCTCTCAAATCGCTCATCTATTTGCCAATCTTCATCAGGCCATACTCAATGGAATCCACAAGCGCGTTCCATGACGCCTCGATGATATTTTCAGAAACACCTACCGTGCCCCAGCTGCCAGTTTTGTCGCGCGTCGTGATAGCAACACGCGTGATCGCGTCGGTACCAACGTTTTCATCTAAAATGCGCACCTTGTAGTCGGTAAGCTCCATGCCGGCAACCTCGGGGAAAAATTCCTCAAGTGCCATACGCAAAGCGTTGTCAAGCGCACCAACAGGGCCTGCACCCTCGCCTGTCGCAACGAAACGCTTTTGCCCCACATGTATCTTGATGGTCGCCTCGCTCATGGCGTCTTTCGCGAAAGCACCCGTGTCTTCGTGGTCGTCCACGATGACACGAAAACTCTCGAGCGTAAAGCGCGGCTTGTATTCGCCAAGGTGGCGCATAATAAGCAAGGCAAGCGAGCCATCGGCTACCTCATACGTATATCCTTGCGCTTCGCGACGTTTTACGTCGTTCAAGATATCTTGCACATGTGCAGCATACGGCCCGGTCTCACTCAAATCAAAGCCGAGGCTTTTCGCCTTTGCCACCAAAGAGGCTTTACCCGCAAGCTCACTCACGAGCATGCGCGAGGTATTGCCCACCGTCTCGGGGCACGTGTGCTCATAAGCCTGAGGGAAACGCGCGATAGCACTCGCATGCAGGCCACCCTTATGCGCAAAAGCAGACGAGCCCACATAGGGCTGATGTGGAGGCACCGAAGCGTTGCACAGTTCAGCGACGTATTGGGCGACACTGGTGAGCTGAGCGAGGTTTTGCTTGCCCACACAGGTGAAGTCCATCTTTAGCTCGAGGTCGGCGACTACCGTCAGCAAATCAGCATTGCCCACGCGCTCACCGATGCCACCAATAGTGCCCTGCACTTGGCGAGCACCCGAACTAACAGCTGCAAGTGTGTTTGCGACCGCGCACCCTGTATCGTTATGGCAATGAACGCCTACCTTTTGCGAGGGGAAAGCTGCTACGACCGCGGCGGTTGCCTCAGAGATTTGGAAAGGCAGCATGCCACCGTTGGTTTCGCAAAGATCAATCGAGTCAGCACCGGCACATACTGCTGCACGCAGACACGAAATCGCGTAATCGGGGTTTGCGAAATAGCCGTCAAAGAAATGCTCAGCATCAAAAACCACTTGCCTCCCTGCCGCTTTGAGATAAGCGACCGAGTCTCGTATCATGCGCAAGTTTTCGTCAAGCGTCGTGCGCAAAGCGCGTTCAACTTGCGCGTCCCACGTCTTGCCGACGATAGTGATAACCTGCGCGCCACTCGCGAGCAGGTTTTGCAGACCTTCGTCTTGTTTTGCCGGCGTGCCTTTTTTGCACGTTGCACCAAAAGCAACGAGACGAGTATGCTTAAGCTGAAGTGCGCGCGCCTGCTCGAAAAAAGCAATATCTTTAGGGTTTGAAGCCGGAAAACCGCCCTCTACATAATCGATGCCAAATTCGTCAAGGCGCACAAGTATGCGCAGCTTATCCTCGAGAGAGAGGCTGACACCTTCGCATTGTTCGCCGTCGCGCAGCGTGCAATCGTATGTAAAAACTTTTTTCACGGGCGCCATTGTACTCCAAGCGGCCCCAAACACGCTGAATTAACGTAACGTTTACAGCAAAAGGTCGTCAGGCTTTTTCGACCGTAACGCGCCACAACCATAGCACAGAAAAGAAATGTCGGCTATTATGTGCATGTAAGCATGAGAAAGCGCACAGAAAAAGCCCATGAGTAAAGATACAAACCCAAACATACCACTTCCCGCGCACGCGACATGTGCGCTCAAGACCCTCGAAGACGCAGGGTATGAAGCTTGGGTTGTCGGCGGGTTTGTGCGCGACAGTCTGCTCGGGCGCGTTAGCGCTGACATCGACATCACCACCAACGCGCACTGGCAAGACGTGGAGCGCATCTTTAATGCGGCAGGCGTACGCACGCGCGAAACTGGCACAAAGCACGGCACTATCACAGTTATTTTTGATGACGACGCGATAGAAGTCACCACCTATCGCACAGACGGCGCATACACCGACGCGCGCCATCCTGAAAGCGTGAATTATGTACGAACGCTTGAAGAAGACCTTGCGCGCCGCGACTTTACGATAAACGCGCTCGCTTATCACCCCGCACGCGGGCTTGCTGATCCTTACGGCGGGCTCGATGATTTACGCGCAGGTATCATACGTGCAGTAGGCGACCCGATTTTGCGTTTCAAGGAAGACGCGCTACGCATCTTGCGTGCTTGTCGATTTGCCTCTCAGCTGGGTTTTCGCATCGAAAGTGACACCTATGCCGGCCTACTTGAGCGAAAAAACCTGCTTTACCAGATATCGCCTGAGCGTATCACCCACGAGCTTGACCTACTGCTGCTAGGCGAGCACGTGCACGACGCACTCATGGATACCGTCGATGTTTTGTCGGCGGTGCTGCCTGAGCTTGTCGCCATGAAAGGCTTTGAGCAGCACACGCCTTACCACACCTATGACGTTTTAGAGCATAGCGCCTATGCAGTGCAGGAAAGCCCCGCCACATCCCTTGCGCGCTGGGCGGCTCTTTTCCACGATATAGGCAAACCAGCGGCCTTTTTTATGAGGGCGGACGGTATTGGGCATTTCTATGGGCACGCGCATATTTCAGAGGCGCTCGCACGCGGGGCTTTTGCGCGCTTGAGTTTTTCGCCCGCCTTTTGCGAAAAAGTGCTCACACTCGTGCGTGCTCACGACGACGTGATAGAGCCTAACCCTCGCGCGGTCAAACGTGCACTTGCGCGACTTGGCGGCGACACGCAGCTTTTTTTGGCGCTTTGTGACCTTAAGCGAGCAGACACACTCGCACATGCGCCCGCATACGCCAAACGCACAGAGTCAATTGATGCTCTCAAAGAAGTGCTTGCGCAGATACTTGCCGAAAACCAAGCGTTTTCTTTGCGGGATTTGTGCATCGACGGGCATGACGTGCTTGCGTGCGGCATCGCACCAGGCCCTGCCGTGGGTACAGCTTTAAACGCAGCGCTTGACGCTGTAATAGATGAGCACGTCGAAAACTCGCGCGAGGCGCTCCTTGAGTTTTTGCGCACATGGGCACGCAAAAACAACCTCGTCATGGCGCGTGACTAGCACCCCGCACCACCCACACCATCCGCATACCGCAGCCTGCGCCACCAACACCATCCGCATAGCGCACCCCGCACCACCAACACCATCCGCATACCGCAGCCTGCGCCGCCGCGCCACACTGCGCCGCCGCGCCACACTGCGCCGCGCCTCGCCACCCCCACCACCCATACCACACTCCATGCTCACAACACACATGCAGGTCAAACGACTATTTCCTTATTATTTTCAATACAAGATAAATTTGTTCAAACACAAGTGCTACAATGCGCGTAGTTTTATGCTTGCGCGAGCTCATAGGAGCACAGAGCTGCGCAAAGAGCAATACGGAAAGGAACATTCATGGAAAAAGTCACACGAAAAGAGATGACTTGTTTGGCAAAGATTGCAGCTGTACTTTCAGCGGCAGTACTTGCCTTATGCTTCATCTCCTTTTCTCCCGCACAGGCACTCGCAGAAGGTGCGCAAAGTGCAACCTCGCAGGCAACAGCCACACAAGCTGCAACCTCGCAGGCCACAGCCACACAAACTGCAGACGAGATCTCTGTACTTGCAGTAACGCCAGACTATGCGTGGTATAAAGATGGCAAAACGTCCACTTTTGAAATCAGCACCGAGGCTGAGCTTGTCGCCTTTGCAAACATCGTCAACGGCACAGCCACCAGTGCAAACATCGCGCAAAGCGATTTTGCCGGCAAAACCATCAATCTCACATCTAACGTCAAGCTCAGTGGCAATTTCACTCCTATTGGCAACGCAGCCCATGCTTTCAAAGGTACCTTTAACGGAAACTATTATGCTATCACAGGTCTTTCTGTCGCAGTCAGCACAGGATACGCTGGTCTTTTTGGCAACAATGCTGGCACTATTGCTAACTTCACCCTAGAAGGCAGTGTAAAAGACACCGGTGCGAGCAAAGACTTTGTAGGTGGCGTTGCCGGATACAATAGCGGCACCATTTCAGGCATCAAGAGCACCGTGAGCGTCAGCGCATCAAACGACTATAACGTTGGCGGCATCGCGGGATTTAACGACGGCGGTTACAACGCAGAAGTGAGCACAAGCCCTACTGGTGGCCAAGGAAAAATCATCAATTGCTCCACCAGTTCAAATCGCATAGAAGGTAGCCAAAAAGTGGGCGGCATCGCTGGTGAGAACTCCGGCGAAGTCAAGAGCTGTTTTTCCTCGTCCATAGTTAATGGCACTAATACCGGACGCAAAAACGGTGTGGGTGGCATAGTTGGACGCAACGGCAACAACAATACCGCTCTTGAAACAGGCAAGGTTGATAGCTGCTATTTCACTGGCACCGTTGGTACCTCGGGTCAAAAATGGGTTGGTGGTATTGCTGGCTTTAACAATGCTAAGTCTTCCATCAAAAACTGCTACATGGCAGGTACGCTTGTTTCAGGTGCTGGCTACTATAACGCCATCGCCGGCAACCAAGAAGGCCCGAGTCTTTGCTCTAATAACTACTCACTTGCCACCATTGTGGGCTCCGGCGCCTCAGAAGGTGAGTGCGGCATACAGAAAAGCCAAAGCGACCTTAAAGCAGCTGCAAGTCTTTTAGGCTCTGAGTTTGCAGACGATGAAAGCAGTATAAACAATGGCTACCCAATACTTGGCTGGCAAAATACAAAAATGGTAAAGGCGAGCTTTAGCAACGACTCCTTCACCTACAACGGTCAAGCCCAAGCTCCTACCTGCACTTTGAGCGGACTTGATGCAGCAGACGCAAACATGATAAAGGCAGTACTCACTTATGAGGGCGCTGGCAGCACCGTTTATGCCGCCACGAGCACCGCTCCCACGAACGCAGGTACTTACAAAGTAACTTGCAATGGCATCACAGATAGCAGCCGAGGCAAAGTTGCCGCACTTTCTGATGATTTACTTGACACGCTTAACGATGCAACAAGTAAGTACACCTTTGCAGGCACCTCAAGCAAAACCTTTACCATCGAAAAGAAAGATATCACCGGCGCAAACGTTGTACTTGATGGCGAGCTTACCGAAAATGGTAGTGAGCAAACACAACTCGTGAAAAGTGTTACCTGTACAGATGGTATGGAAGTACCTCTAAGCGAGCTCGATATCACCGACAATACCGCCACTACCGCAGGCAACTACACCATGTCAATCACGGCAAAAGCCGACTCAAACTTTACGGGCACCCTCAGTGTGGACTTCACCGTAAAGTCATCTGGCGACCCGACACCGACACCGACGCCGACCCCGACTCCAACACCAACCCCAACTCCGACTCCAAACCCAGAACCGACACCGTCTCCTGACCCAACCCCTACCCCAACGCCCGACGACAGCACTAAGACGGCCGATTTGAGCAATACGACTCAAACAAGCACAACGGACACGACGAATTCAGCTACGCTCGCTAAAACAGGAGATGCAACCCCTATCATTGCACTCACCCTGGTAACTTGCAGCGCGCTCGCTTGCGTACTCATTGCACGCAAGCGACTCTCTTAAAGAGAGACTTGAGAAAGTAGCACAGGCAAGTAAGTAAGCGGGCAGACTGACAAGCAAGCTAGCAAGACGCTCTACCCGACTACACAAACCCACTAAACCCACGTGAGCACCCATCTCGCGTGGGTTTTTTACGCTCTAAACCTAGACGACATCGCGATCTAATTTTACGATTCAATTTCACGGTCTAATTTCACAGTCCAATTTTACGGCCTAGTTACAACTGACCTACCAATCACCAAACCCCAACGCCCGCTCGCAGGCGTAAAGTTACGAAAAATAAACAGTTCGCATACCTCTTTGTTAAACCATCTCATGCGTTTGTTTTCCCTTATTTTTCAAGTGCTATAATGCCGAACGGTAAAAACGAACATATGTCCAGCCCACCTGCACATCCGCACACTTCTACGAACGTGCACCTAAGCTGATAAATTTTGCAGGTAAAACCAAGTAGACACAGGAGACAAGAAAGATAATGGAGCAAACTCAGTCGTTTATTTGCGCAACAAATCTAGGCGTCAAAACAGTGCAAGGTGCAGTTTTTGAAGACGTAAGCTTTACCGCTAACAGAGGCGAGGTTATCGCTTTGCTTGGCGCAGAGGGATGCGGCAAGACTTCTCTTCTGCTCACCTTAGGCGGGCGCATGAAACCCACCGCAGGAGATGCCGTCATAGCGGGTCACAGCCTGACAAAAGACTACAAATATGCAAGAGATATTTCGGGTATTTCGCTTATTAAAAACGTAAACGATGTACCCGAATATCTTTTGGTACACGAAATCCTCGCAGCAGACCTAGCGCTGCATGGGCAAAAAAGCAACAAAGCTGCAGTAGCTGCCTATCTGGAAGAATGGGGTTTTACCCCACACAAAAACAAGCGCATAAGCGATCTCAATCCCAACGAAAAAGCTGAGTTTGACCTCATGATGGCTTGTACTAACCACCCCACTCTTTTGCTTTTAGATGGCGTAGGAAGCGGCATGACCCACCGAAGAACCGCTCAGCTCGTAGAACATCTCGGCATACTGGCGCGCTGGAAAAATATTTGCATCATCTTTAGTACTCACGAATACGATATTGCAGAAAAATCAGACGGCGCGGTAGTGCTTTCTCGCGCCGCAGAAGAAGCGCGCCTGCGTATTATCGGCGAGGTTGGCTCGAGCGCTATCTGCCCCATCGCCGGCAGCGGAAATGGTGTTGTGTGCACCGAATATCTCACACCGCCTGGCGCGCGCGGCGTGCAGCAAAGTACGCAAGGTACCTACCCCGCACACCTCGCAGACCTTTTCACCGAAAGCGCATTGAGCGCCACTGCAAACAAGGAGGCAAACTAACATGCAATCACCATTTACCGGCCTCAACAGTGCCGCACTCGAGGTCAAAAACCTCTTCTCAAATGGTTGGAAAGTTTTTAGCGTTATTGCTATCACTCTTATCCCGCTCGTCTATGCAGGACTTTTCCTCCTCGCCTTCCTTGACCCGTATGGCAGCTTAAGCAACGTCCCTGCTGCAGTCGTAAACCTCGACAGCGGGGCAGCCATCAACGACGAGCAGAGAAATATCGGTCAAGAGCTTTGTGATTCTTTGATCGAAAATAACGAAAACGCCAAAGAGGGAGAAGCCTCCGGCTACAAATGGCAGTTTGTAGACGATGTCGACGCAGCCTATGAAGGTCTCGAAGATGGTACTTACTATATGCTCTTGGTGATACCTGAAGACTTCTCAGAAAACATCGGTTCTGCAGGAGACACTAATCCTCAGCACGCAGAGCTGCAAGCCTACTTTAACCCTTCGACAAACCTTATTGCTCAAACCGTTGGCTCCTCTATGGTCACCTCTATCAAAGCGCAAATGAACGAAAAAGTATCAGAAGAATACGTCAACAATATCTTTATGAAAATAACTGACGCAAGCGATACGCTCGTAGAAGCAGTCGACGGTGCAAACGAACTCGCTGACGGACTCGCAGACGCGCAAGACGGCAGCAACACCATAACCGTCAACCTCGGCACACTTGCAGAAGGCGCCGATACACTCACCAGCGGCCTTACCACCCTTGCAAACGGAGCAGCATCTCTTGACTCAGGACTCGATCAACTCGAAAGCGGCGCTGCGCAGGTTGATAGCGGCGCAGGTGAGCTGGAGTCAGGCGGAGAAACGCTCGCAAGCGGAGCAAGCGAGCTTACAAGTGGTGCTGCAAGTCTCGATAGCGGCATTGGTCAAATCGCAAGCGGCCTTGGCACCCTCAACAGTGGCACTGGGCAATACCAAGACGGCATCACGACCCTCGACAACGGACTCACGACGCTTTCTGATGGTGCCTCAAAGCTCGCTGCCGGCACAAAAACACTCGCCGACAACGCAGGGACACTCCAAGACGGCGCAACAAAACTTACAAGCGGCATCAACACTCTTGACAGCAAAAGCAAAACACTCACCGACGGTTCAAGCCAAATCGCGTCAGGTCTCAAGCAGCTAGCAGACGGTTCTAAGGCCTTTAATGACGGCATCACAGCTGCTATGACCAACGCACAAACATCAGGCATGGACGTCAATACCGCAAAAGCAACCTACGCAAGCGCCCTTGCCGCCTACGCCGCAAACCCCACAACCGAAAACATGGCAGCGCTCAACAATGCGGTGACAGCACTTGCAAGCGCAAGTGGCAATTATGGCGCCTACAGCGCTTTAAGCTCGGTTCAAAGCTCCTACACCGACATCAACAATGGCATCTCGAGCCTCAATACCAACTATACCGCTATAAATAGCGGCATCACCTCGTATACTTCCGGTGTGTCTACCCTTAAAGAAGGCGCAAACCAACTCTCAACTGGCGTAAAAACCGCCGTTGAAGGCATTGACGCACTCAACACGGGTGCAGCAAGTGTGGCAGAAGGTGCCGCGAGCGCAAAGGCCGGTTCAAGTCAGCTTAACACCTCCTTTGGTGAGATAAGCGCAGGCGTAAACACACTTGCTCAAGGAGCTCAAAGTGCAAAGAGTGGCTCAAGTGCGCTATCAAGTGGCCTCAATACGGCAGCAAGCGGCATCGATACTCTTTTGAGTGGTATGGTACAACTCAAAGATGGCACCTCTTCCCTTTTGTCGGGTACTCAAAGCGCAAGCAGTGGCGCGCATAGCTTAAGCACTGGTGCACAAAGCGCGCAAAGCGGCTCTGCTGAAATTGCCGACGGCGCGAAACAACTCGAGGAAGGCTCAGAAACTCTTACCGAAGGCATCGAGACCGCCAAAGACGGCTCGCAAACCCTTGCTGACGGACTTGACGAAGGTCAGCAATCTCTTGCTGAAAGCACCGAAAACGCTGACGCAAAAGCAGATGTTATCTCAGCACCTGTTGAAGCAAACGGCGACACCGAAAAAGGCGAAAGCATTACGCAGGTAAGCAACTATGGCACCGGCTTTGCGCCCTACTTTATCGGCCTTGGCATGTGGGTAGGCTGCCTCATGATATCGTTCTTACTGCGCAGCTTAAATAACCGCATCCTCATGACACGCTCCTATACGTTCTCAGCGGTGCTTTCAAGCTATCTACCTATGCTTTTGATAGCTGTCGTACAAGTGCTTTTGCTTTTAGCGACTATCCAGTTTGTGCTTGGATTCTCGGTTAATTTCCCACTTGAGTACTATCTCTTTGGACTTTTGACAGCAGCGTGCTTTGTGGCCATCATCCAGTTCTTTAGGTCTGCATTCGGTACTGCCGGCATGGTTATCATCGTTATCTTACTCATGTTGCAGCTATGCACCGCAGCGGGCACCTTCCCTATCGAAGCCGAGATTGACTTCTTTAACGTGCTCAACCCGGTACTGCCTATGACCTATGTTGTACGCGGGTTCCGCATGGCAATGTGTGGACTCTCGACAAGCTATATGGTCACGCCTTCAATCGTACTTGCTGCATTTACGGTAGGCTTCCTTGCACTCACAACACTCGTTGCTCAGATGAAGCGCCGCGTAAGCATGAGCACCTTGTATCCAAAGATCAAAATGGTAGGCTAAGGAGCACGAAGTTAAAACGCTTTAAACTAAGAGCACGCGGCTAAAAACGCTTTAGGTCAAGCGCCTTTAACCAAAAAACGCGACACCTTTTCTTTTATGCTCCCGCTTGTTTACTCAGGCGGGAGCGTTTTTATGCACAGCGCACCGCGTTCGCATCTATCATGCACGAAAAATCTCACAGTACTTGCGAGGTCTTTTAAGACTCGCCCACATCTAGGCGCGCTTCAATGCAGCTGCGCGTGAAATCCTCTATTTTGCTGTTTTGGATATAAAGATAGTCAGAATCTTCTATCACGAGTTTATCCGCCCAAAAATCAAGATTCATATCCCCACTCGTCGTTTCTTTATCAACCGCTTCGTTCGTCGAGTAGTAGCCAGAGTAGTTATTCCATGCACCCTCGCCCGAAAATCCTTCTTCGTTTAAGATATAGTTGATAAACAAAGCGCAGGTATACGGACAGAGCGTATCACGCGCGACGGTAGCATACGTACCAAAAGCAAAACCGCAAAAGCCTTCGATATCTCCCTTAAGGGCGCATACTGTAATGTTCGAACGTTCCTCGCTACTGAGCTTTCTCAGCTTGCTATAACCTACCAATGCTATTTTGCTCTCGGTGCTACCGGCTAGCTGCTCCATAATATCTGAGTTCGACCCATACGAAAAATCACAGTTTGCAATAAAGCCGAAGACCCATTCATCGGCAATAGTTTTGTAGTTTCCCGACTGCCAATCGTATCCGTAGTAGCTTTTATACGCGCTCCGCAACCGCTCAGTGCACTCCGGGCTTGACATCATAGAGAAAAAATTCATGTTGACCTGCTCATCAAGCGGGTTTTTCATCAAAATACGACCCGCCCACTCAGGCTCTGTCAGCTCCCACACGTTGCCAATGTTTATCTCACCGAGAGACGAGTTGCACATAAACAGCGTTGAACTCAACATAAACGCTGTTGGCATTTGATATTCATCGTCGACAACATCACAATAAGAAAGAGGAAAATAATTGTAAGCTAGGCCTGCATCGGTCAGTTCATCTACCAAGTCGGAGTGAGAAATTAGTAAGTCAACTTCAGACGAACCACTCTCAATGCTTTGCACCAGCCCAGGATACGTACTTTCGTCTCCCATCTCGTGATAGATAATTCTTCCTTCAAACTCAGGGTATTTCTCCATGAAGTTGTTAACAACTTTCTCGGTAACAGTCGTAGAAGAATAAATGTTCACCTCAGCGTTTTGTGTCTCTTTTTTCGCGCGAGTATAGAGCTCTTTATCTGAGAGCACCGATGCACTCACAGGCTCTGACTTGGTATCTTGTTCTACTTTGTCAAAGTCACGCTCATGTATAGCACTGCATCCCGCCAAACAAAGACTCAAAACCAAAAGCGCACATGCAAAGACCCTGCCTGCGCATACAAAGCCCCTGTTTACGCGTACAAAAACCCTACCCGTACGTGCGAAAACCCTACCCGTACAAGCAAGCTCCCCGCCCGTGCGTCTGAAAAGAGGTGAGCCCGACGTGATAAACTTTCTCATTTTGCATCCACCTCCAAATACTCACAGAGCACGCTCGCAAGCTTATATTGTTCGACAGGTTTCGCGAGGTGACCATTCATGCCAGCATTAAGTGACGCTTCGACATCTGAGCTATAAGCATTAGCTGTCATGGCGATAATAGGTATAGTAGCCGCATCGCGCTGCTGCACCTTGCGTATCTTTTTTGTAGCACTATAGCCATCCATGACGGGCATTTGTATGTCCATAAACACGATGTCGTAGTAGTTTTGCGGATGACTACAAAACATGCGATAGGCAACTTGTCCGTTTTCGGCTGTCTCGATAGTGATGCCCGTTATAGAAAGCAACTCTTTTGCTATCTCGAGGTTGAGCTCGTTGTCTTCAACTAAAAGACACCTAAAACCTGTGCAGTCTATTTCTTCGAGCGCGACTTTTTTCTCGGATGCTTGCGCCATGTCTTCTTTTTGCACAAGCTTCAAATAAAGCTTTACGGTAAAGGTCGACCCTTTGCCCACTTCGCTTTTTACTGACACATCACCATGCATCATTTCAGCAAGAGCTTTTACGATGGGCAGCCCCAGACCAGTTCCTTGCATTTTGCTCGTACGGACATCTTCTTCGCGCTCATAAGGCAAAAACATCTTTTCCATAAAAGACTCGCTCATGCCAATGCCACTGTCTTGCACTGACAAGTAAAACCATCCATAAGCGCTATCTTTTGCCTCTTCTTCCCAGCAGCTTGTCTTTATACTGCCCCCGGGCGGTGTGTATTTAACCGCATTAGACAACAAATTGAGCGAGATTTTTTGCAGAGCCACCACATCGGCCATGACACAATCATGTACAAGTTTGTTTTCACGCGTAAACGTGAGGTCTTTTCCTGCCACCAAATTATCGAGGATAACTTTGTTGCTTTCGTATAAGTCGTAGACGTATACTACAGACTCACTCAGCTCTGCTTTTCCTGCCTCTATCGTATTGAGGTCAAGCACTTCATTGACTAAGTTAAGCAGGTACTGCCCTGATGACTTTATCTTTTTGAGGCAATCGGCAGACCTCTCTGGGTCGTGAGTGTTTTTAAGTGCGATATCAGTCATGCCGAGTATGCCGTTGAGAGGCGTGCGCATGTCGTGGCTCATTTTTGACAAAAACTCAGATTTTGCTTTGTTGGCAGCATCCGCGCGACTCGCTTCGATGCCTAAACGATGATAGCGCCCGTATCTTTGGATTAAAGGACCCACCAAAAATAAAACGATTACCGCGACTCCAACAGCTGTAATCGTATCTGTCACCAGCGACTCTTGTGCCATCCTCGTCGACACACTACCCGGAAAAGTCTCTATAACCGCAAATTGCACATGCGAAAGAGACGCCGCATAGCTCGTCTCGTATACGCCTTGAGTATTTCTGGTGTATCCGAAGTCACCGCCGTTAAACAAAGCATTGCGCAAGCTCTCAAAATTTTCATTCGACTCCGTCAGGCCGTCAAGCGAAGTAGAGATGAGAGTGTCGTCTTGATAATAATCCGTAAAAAGGTTACGTCCAATACAGTCTTTATACGCCTCACTTGCAAACACCACATCTCCCTCTGAGGTCGTAAGGAAAAATGTCGATTCGCTGCCATAGCAGTCTGTCTTAAAAAGCCTTGCCACACTCTCTTCGCAAAGCAGCCCCACAAGCACACCGGCCACTTTGTCATCTGTAATAACCGGCGCATAAAAGACTAGCGTTACCTCATCACTAATCCTTTTGTCGAAATCGACTTCGATGCCAGATTTACCCAAAAAACCCGCATCAACCATACTGAGTCCTTTATAAGTTTGCGCAGCCTCACTGTCAGCTTCTATATACAGCCCGTGGTCAAAAGACATATAAGGTATATACTCACTAATGTCGAGGCCTTCGCCTACCGCTTTTGCATACCCCTGGATGTCTTTAAGCGCAGAGTCAAACATATCATTAAGCGAAGTTGCTTCTTCCCGCGCGATAGATTTGATAAAGGAATAGTTTTGCTGGTTTATCTTTATGCATCCGGCGACCCCAAGATAGATGATAAACCCAAGCATAATGACAAGCACGGCAAAGACTGCGAATTTGAGTTTAAATTTTATGTCTTTGTTCATGTGCCAAAATCCCCTTTTGCAGGTCTAAGTGCATTTTTTTGTTACCGCGGGCTCTGTGTAATTAACAGCCCCTACTTGTTTCGTTCATCGGATAGTCAGAGCGCATCATACCATATTTTCATCCTTTTCCCGCAGCGATCTTGGCAATTTGCTACATATAAGTGGGCTACCATGGTTTGAGCGTGCACCTTTGACATACTATATGCATTTAACTCATTGAATTTCCCCCTCACCACTTGTATAATTGACGCCGTACCAAACAATGAACACCATTGACACTACACTTACACACCTCTATAGATACGGCACGCTATGAAAAACGACCCAAAGCTCCTCGAAAGACTTTTAGATAACTCAAACCAGATAATCATCGCCTGCAATGCCGCTGATATGTCTGTTTTGTATGTCAATAAGACAGCTCGCATAAGCTCAGGTCACACAGACGAATCCTTTGAAGGGATGACTTGTTATAAATACGGATTTGGCTTTGATAAGCCGTGCCCTCTATGTCCTCTACCTGAGATGGGAGACGAAAGAGTCTACGAAAAAGAGGTAGATAACGGTGAAAAGATTTTTTCGATAAAGGTAGAAAAGATAAACTGGCAGGGCAAAGAAGTCTTTATCGAATATGCACAAGACGTTACCGCCGTCAGAAGACCTCAGAAAAATTACGAAAAGCAAGTTCAACGCTTGATTTCTTCCCTACCTGACACGCAAGGTCTTTTTTATCTAGATATCGATGATGACAAAGCGCAATTAATCGGAGGTATCTCTGAAGCTATAAGTAACACGGAAAACTTAAAGAGCGTAGACGATTTGGTGCACTGGACTGCATCGTTTATACCAGACAAAGATGAGCAAGAGGTCTTTTTCGAAACGTTTTGTCGCGACAAAATGATTAGAGCAATTGCAGACGGCGAAACAGAGATTATCAAAGATACCTCTTCATACTACGACGATGGCAGCATTAGACCGACACGTATCATATGCAGGTTTTTGATAAACCCTATAAACGAGCACAGAGAATGTGTAATCTATGGCCTCGACATCACGAAAGAATGGAAAGAAAGACAAGCCCATAAAGAACAAATGGACGAACAGTGGGCTATTTTCAACACGCTTGCTCAAGACTTCGTCAATGTCTATGTCGCAAATATTAACACCGGCATCGCAAAGGTCTTAAAGCTTAATTACAACTATGTAGATGTGCCAAATAGCGACAGTCAGGCCGAGTTCCCCTTTGAAGAAGTACTGCAAAAATGGATAGCGACGGTTGTCCATCCACAAGACCAGATCGCGATGCGAGAAACCTTTAAGCTAAAAAACGTAAGAGCATTGATGGCTCAGCAAGACGAATACAAAGGGAGCTATCGCAGCGTCGTAGAAGGCAAAGTGCACCACTTTCAGTTTAGTCTCGTCAAAATAGATGATAAAGGTGGCGTCATCTTAGGTTTTAGAAATACTGACGCGATTATCACCGCTCATCTTGAAGAGGAAAGAGCGCAAAAGGAAAAAGACGAAAAACAACGCCGTGAACTGATTGCCGCAAAGCAAGAAGCCGAGGCAGCAAATAAATCAAAGACCGAGTTTTTACAAAGAATGAGCCACGATATCCGCACTCCTCTAAACGGTATCCGAGGACTCCTCGACATCGCGGACAGATATCGCGATGACCTCGATAAACAAGATGAATGCAGAGCAAAGATCAGGCAGGCGTCAAAACTGCTTTTAGGACTTATCAATGAAGTGCTCGACATGAACAAGCTCGAATCAGGACAAGTTACCCTCGAGCACGTGCCATTTGACATAACAGAGATACCAGTCGATATTTTCAATGTGATATTTAGACAAGCCGACGAAAGAGGCATTGAGATTGTCCAAGGAAGCTGGGATTTGCCGCATACGCGCGTTATAGGAAGCCCAATACATTTCAAGCGCATACTTATGAACGTATTGAGCAATGCCATAAAGTATAACAAAGAGCGTGGAAAAGTTTATGTCTCGTGTAACGAGATCAAAAATGACGGCGACAATATAGTTGTCGAGTTTACCTGTCGCGATACCGGAATTGGCATGAGTGAAGAGTTTCAAAAGCATCTCTTTGAGCCATTCGCGCAAGAAAACGATGGTGCGAGGACGCGCTTCACCGGCACGGGACTCGGTATGCCTATCACCAAAAAACTCGTCGAGAAAATGAATGGCACCATTTCGTTTGAAAGCATCAAAGACGAAGGAACGACTTTTACTATCGCTATCCCCTTTGAGCTTGATAAATCAACGCCGACAGACGAGGTGGGCGAAGATGAGCAGGATGCGTCTATCAAAGGCACAAACATCTTGCTCGTGGAAGACAATGAGCTCAACATGGAAATCGCAAAGTTTCTTTTGGCTGAAGAGGGCGCGCGTGTCACACCTGCTTGGAACGGTCAAGAAGCACTTGAGCTCTTCGAAAAATCTGAACCGGGACAGTTTGACGTCATCATCATGGATGTCATGATGCCTGTCATGGACGGACATACAGCGACACGAGCCATTCGCGCACTTAACCGACCCGATGCAAAACGCATCCCTATCATAGCGATGACCGCAAATGCTTTTTCGGAAGATAGGATTGCAGCACGCAAGGCTGGCATGAACGAGCACGTCGCAAAACCCCTTGACGCCCAAAAGCTCATAAAGATCATTGCAGAGCTGATTGATGAGTAATTGCGTCGGTATGTTCCAATTTCAATAGCTTTATCTTTTTGTCGATGCCTCCAGCATACCCGGTCAAGTTGCCATTTGCGCCGACCACGCGATGACAGGGAATGATGATAGAGATTTTATTGTGCCCCACTGCACCGCCGACTGCCTGCGCAGACATCCGGGGAAGTTTTTGTTTTTCAGCAAGCTGACGTGCAATCTCACCATAGGTCGTAGTCTTTCCATAGGGGATTTGCAAAAGAATTTCCCAAACAGACTGCCGAAACACAGAGCCGCCCGGGTGTAGCGGCGGCAGAAAGTCAGGTTCTTTGCCAGCAAAATATATGTCGAGCCAACGTTTGGCCTCAACAAGAATCGGCGTTTCCTCTTCCACGTGCTTTTCCGGGAGACTATCGGCAAAATATTTTTGACCATCAAACCATAAGCCAGTCAACCCAATTTCGTCAGCTGCGAGCAAGATAGCACCTAGCGGTGAGTTGTAATGCTGCGTAAACGTCATAGTTTACGCCCTTTCCTCGTGGTGATTTTATCTTCCCTCAACGTAACAGACCTCATTTCTTTTTTGGTGCATAGTCTTTCATCTCTGGAATTGCCCCACCTGACACGGCCCA
Source organism: uncultured Gordonibacter sp. (assembly GCA_964400955.1). Lineage (GTDB taxonomy): Bacteria > Actinomycetota > Coriobacteriia > Coriobacteriales > Eggerthellaceae > CAJFUR01. Next base: position 16,794 of record CAYNWQ010000002.1, read on the forward strand.
AAGATACAAACTTGCCACGCTGCAATAAGGGTGGAAACGGCGGCGATATTTTTCAAATAGCCTGCGGTCAATCCTGCGGTGATGATATACCATACGCAGCCCGCGCTGGATGGCAAGGTCATCGTAGCTGAAAATATCCGGGCGCTGCATACAAAAAAGCAGGATCATTTCTGCCGTCCAGACGCCGATTCCTTTCAGGCTGCTTAATTCCCGGATAGCATCTTCGTCGCTCATGCGCTCCACAGCGTTCAGATCAAATGCGCCCGTATGGACTTTTTCGGCAAAATCTGTGATATACTCCGCCTTGCGGAATGTCAT
>CAYNWQ010000003.1:0-16855 GCA_964400955.1 uncultured Gordonibacter sp.
CAGCGAGCAAAAGAAAACAAAGCAAAACGCAAGCAGAATTTGAGTTAACGTGGAAGCAGAAGCGCGTGCATCCAAAAAACTCGATTTTACCGACATCCAAATACCAGTGGGTCCTCGCCTTGGAACCAAAGTCATAGAGGCAAAACATTTATGCAAGTCATATGGCGAGCGCGTATTGATAGACGACCTTTCCTTTACGCTACCCCAAGGTGGCATCGTAGGCGTCATTGGCCCAAATGGTGTCGGCAAATCCACTCTTTTTAAGATGATAATGGGGATAGAATCACCCACTTCAGGCACCCTTGAAGTTGGTGAGACGGTATCGCTTTCCTACGTAGATCAAAACCGCGCAGGTATAGATCCTAACAAAACGCTTTGGGAGGTCGTATCGGATGGGCTTGACTATATGCACGTAGGAGAAACCGAGATACCGAGCCGTGCCTATGTGGCAAGCTTTGGCTTTAAAGGACAAGATCAACAAAAGCCGGCCGGCGTACTCTCAGGTGGCGAGCGCAACCGTCTCAACCTCGCACTCACACTCAAACAAGGCGGCAATGTGCTTTTGCTCGATGAGCCCACCAACGACCTCGATGTAGAAACACTCTCAAGCCTCGAAGAAGCACTGCTTGCTTTTCCTGGTTGCAGTGTCATAACAAGTCACGACCGCTTTTTCTTAGACCGCATCGCGACGCATATCCTCGCTTGGGAAGGAATTGACGAAAACCCCGGACAATGGTGGTGGTTTGAGGGTAATTTCGCAAGCTATCAAGAAAACCGCATAGAACGACTCGGCATAGAGGCTGCACGCCCCCATCGCATGCATCGCAAACTCACGCGCGACTAAAGGAAACTCGCACCACACATAAAAGAGGCTTAACCATATGCACCGGTTAAGCCTCTTTTTTGAAGGGTAGGTCTAATCAAAATCTAATCAGAGCCTAATCAGATACCCTCTTATTTTTCAAAGCGCAAGCCTTATTTTTCAGCCTTGCCAGATTGAGCCTTATACTCAGCGAGCGTGACATTGTCTTTGCCCATCACAAAGTCAGTGCGCCCAGCACGTATCCACTCGCGATACTCGGCAGCAGCCGTAAATAACACGTCAGAAGACGAATTAAGCGCAGTCTCGCACGAGTCTTGTATAACACCGATAATAAAGCCAATAGCTACAACCTGTATAGCGATGTCGTTCGAGATACCAAAGAGCGAGCATGCAAGCGGGATAAGCAAAAGAGACCCACCAGCTACACCCGACGCGCCACAAGCACTCAAAGCAGCCAACACAGACAGGATGATGGCGGTAGGTGCGTCAATCGTGACACCGAGCGTATAAGCCGCACACATTGACATAACCGTAATCGTTACCGCTGCACCAGCCATATTGATGGTTGCACCGAGCGGAATAGATACACCGTAAGAATCCTTATCAAGGCCGAGCTTTTCGCTGAGCTCCATGTTAACTGGGATATTTGCAGCGGAGCTGCGGGTAAAGAAAGCGAAAAGGCCAGAGTCTTTAAGGCAGCGCCATACCAAAGGAAAAGGATTTTTGCGCGTGATGATAAAGACCATAATAGGATTAACCACAAGCGCCATAACAAACATGCAAACGACAAGCAAAACGATAATTTGACCATACTCGAGGAAAATATCCATACCGCTTGTAGAAACAGACGCATAGACCAAACCTAAGATACCAAAAGGAGCAGCTTGGATAATCCAGCCAACTACTTTGCTTACCGCACCCGAGATATCAACAAAAACATCGTTTGTTGCTGCGGAGGCCGCACGCATGGCGACGCCAAGCACAACTGCCCAAGCTAAAATACCAATATAGTTGGCGTTTACGAGCGCGTCTACCGGATTAGAAACAACGTTCATAAGCAGGGTCGTCAATACTTCCCACACATTAGATGGTGAGCTTTGAGTAACACTATCCGCATTTGCCAAAGTGAGCTCTATCGGGAAAAGCGTTGTGCCTATAACCGCTACTACTGCAGCTAAGAAGGTTGAAATAAGATAGAGAATGATGATTGTTTTCATATTGGTTTTGCCTCGTGCAGAAGCGAGAGCACTTAAAACCAAGAAGAAAACGAGGATAGGCGCGATGCCTTTCAAAGCACCTACAAACAGATTGCCTAGCAGTGTTACAAACTCTAGATCTGCCGGAGCAAAAGCGCCAAGCAGTGCGCCGATTACAAGGCCAATCAAAATACGGATAATAAGACTGACGCTTGTATAAGCTTGAGCAAGTTTTTTCACAATATTCCTTTCGTCGACTTACACTTGCCGCACACTGCAGTTTCCTAACAGACTCATATGGGCTATCAGGGAACTACATTGCGCACAAGGAGGTATAATAGCAAAAGAATCTCGTTTTGTTAACGCAAAATGACATTTTTATTAGTGCATACGAGCGAGAAAAATCCACTCGACAAGCAAGACGAAATGATTCGTTTGACAATCGAAGCGTGATGTCTCGTTTTTTATAAAGTAAACCGACCCAACTAAAGGACCACCTATGACACAGCAAGCAGAAAAAAGATTTCACGTAGCAGCAAAAGGCTATGTGTTTAAAGACGACAAAGTGCTCGTGCTCTACAAAAGCGAAGAAGAAGCTCGCACGAGTGTAGCAATTGAACCGCACATTGACACGCCAGGCGGCTCTCTAGAATACGGCGAAGATTTTGAGGCAGGACTTCTACGCGAAATCAACGAAGAGACTCATATAGACGTGCGCATCATCGCGCCCTTTAACACTTGGGGATACACACGCCCCACCTCCCAGCTCGTAGGCGTAGACTTTCTGTGCGAATGGGTATCAGGCCAGGTCGTATTGTCTCACGAGCATATAAACTATGAGTGGCTCACCTTACCCGAGATACGCAAACGCGGCTGGTATCGCGAAGAGACTTATGCCTTGGCTTTTAGGCTTATTGAGCTTTATCGGCAGAAATTATAAACTCGCGCAAATCGGTAGTTTTGAGAAACTCAAGCTCAGGTGAGTCCTCGCTTTCGACTTCTAAAAACAAAAAGCCATAGGCACCAAAGCGTCTAATGTCAAAACGACGCAGCTCCACCACGTGCGAAAAACGCGCACACAAAGCCTCATAGTCAAAGGTCTCAGTAAAATCGATACCTGCCGGCGGATTTAAAAGCGACATCGAATATACTTTGTTGTCTTTTCCTGCAAAGGCTGCGTCAAAATCAAGTGCTTTGTTTTCCAGAAATACCTCATAGGTACGGTACCCATAGTTAAAAAGCGACATGTCGGTGCAACCAAGACCCGCAAAGCGCAAGGGATTAAACTCGATAGGACTCACCCGCCCACCGTCGACGCGTACTTCCACATGCACTGGGAAATTGCGCGCACCCACACGCGCATTAGCTTCGTCAAGCCACGCCTTGAAAAAGGGTGCCATTTCACGCACGATGCGAGGGCTTGTGATATACATTCGATCGCTCATGTCCTGCGCATTTGCAAAATCATGACGAAATACGTTGAGCACCTGCGTTTTGCCATGTTCATCAAAGTATGCGTCAATAGCGTATTCTGTGCCCGTCAAATAGCCCTCTAAAATAAACTCATGCGTCTCTATAACGCTTTCAGGGTAGCGCTCTTGCCACAGATGCTCGTCTTCTTCAATATCAGCAAGAACTGTATGCCACGTATCGAGGTTATCGATTGCGTATACTCCCATACTGCCAAACCCCACAGAAGGCTTGATAACAAAAGGTTTAGGCAAACTTTCAAAATCAAGGGTAGCGAGATCTTCACTCTGCACGCGCATGAAAAATAAATCAGGGTTGAGCTCATGCAATATTTCTCGCATGAGTGCTTTATCTTTAAAGGTAGTGACCGCGCGCGTGAGGCTTTCATTGTGCGTGTTTTCCAGTATCCAACTCAAGGTATTTTCTGAATTGGTATAGATGCGCTCACCAGCATCTATGCGACGTATCGCCTCAGGCGCGTCCACGTAGTTGAGTGCGCGCTCGCCCGCTACTTCGCGTAAAAATGCACCATCTAGCACCGGGTGCGCAGACTTTTCCATCCAATCAAGCAAAGGAGTTGAAATATAAGGTTCATCCAAAATAATCATTATGCAATTGACTCTTTCTCTGTAGTGCTATCACTCGCGTCGCTTGACACATTATTGTCTGTGTCACTCGACGCACTCGCCGCAATCTTTTTCTCTACTTCATCAGGCGTTTGCTTTTGCTCTTGCTCTTTAGAGGCATTTGTCGCCTTTGCCTTAAGCTCGCTTTTGCGCGCACGGCTCCAAACTATCCAGCGTCCTCGCATGTCGTCCCATTCAGACACGAGACGCAAACCATCTTCAGAAAGAACGATTGGCCGGTCAAACACGTCTCGTTTCCAGAAAAGCCACACCGCCAACAAAACTGCAACGATGCCCACCTGGTAGGTGTTAACAAACAGAAATTCCGCGCCACCAATGAGTGCAAGCAAAGCCATAATGATAGACCACGCCAGACGAAAGCGCAGAATAAGCCCCACTGCAAGCAACACCATGAGAAAGCCGCCAAACACGAGTGCCGAGTGAGTAAGCAACCCACCCATGTCTATCCAAGAAGTAATAAGCGTAAAAGGTTCAAAGGATGCAGGGATAACTGCAAGACCCATGTTAACAAGGCCAATTATGAGCACGAGCGTACCCGAAAGCCACGCGATATCTTTTGCTTTGCCCTCGGCTGTGTCGTCTTTTTTGTTGGCAAAAAAGCCCGACTGCGAAAGCAGCGCCGCGCCGATGCAAAACGGCACCCAAAACATAATACCGCGATAAACCAAAGCGATAGCGGTCGCTGTTGCAAGCGAGGTGCCTTGCGAGGTCAAAATCGCAGCGATAGCAGCTTCAACCACACCCACACCTTGAGGAGTTGGGCTCAAAAGGACTGATATGGCTGACACGGCAAAGGCCGCCACGAGCGCCGCAACGTTTTCACAGCCAAACGCATAGCCTATAGCCACGAGGCACGCCATATTAAGCACAGCCGAAAGTGAAGCATACGCAACGGTGATAAGCGTACCCTGCGGATTTTGTGCAAGCACTGTCGCGGAGTCCACAAAAGACTGTGCGGTTTTTTCTGACCAGTCCTCTGGCAAATGTTTCTTGAAAAGCCCCATGACTTTGTTGATAGCGCAGTCAAGCACAGCAAACACACGGGAAAGCACACGCGGCCACTTATAGCCTACGATAAACAAACTCGAAAGCACCAAAAGCACGCCAGCGAGCAAAAGACCGCCCACCAAAAAAAGCGCGTTCATGGTGCCTGAGAAAAGCATCGTCACAAAACCAATAACCGATATCACCATGACAGCAGCAAAGTAACCAATTTGCGAAAGGATAGCACCACTCGTGGACTGACCAGCATCGGCTCCTTGGCGATGGGCATCATCAATAATAAACGCTACACCCGTCGCACCCGAAAATAGACAAAAGGTGTTGATAAACACGAGGGAAAATATCAGTACGACGTTATGCCAAAACCCCGTGCCATAACCTACCGCCTGAAATGCAGCATCATAAGACGCCGCCTGCACTAGATGACGCGCAATCATTGCGACTAAGGAGATAACAAGGGGCAGCACCGCTCCTGTTTTCACGGTGTCCATAAATTGAGCTAAATAGTCTGCATTAGCAACAAGAAAGCACACTGCAACGATGCCCAATATGAGCAGCAAGGCTTTTTTCAAGGACACACCCTTCCCAAATAAGACTTATATTTCTAAAACCTGAGATATTATATACACAAAGGGTTGTGATGTGCTCATCAGACACCACAACCCCATTATTGATGCTTACAAACGGTCGGTACTATTCGCTACTCATCTAAGGTAACGCACCCGCCCACGCTGACGCGCAGACACACCTTGAGCGATTAGTGGTGGAAAAGCCTGATACCGGTAAATGTCATCGCCATGCCGTATCTATTTGCTGCTTCAATCACGTTGTCGTCACGTATGGAACCACCCGGCTCGACAATGTAGGCTGCACCCGATTTACGCGCTCGTTCGATATTGTCACCAAACGGGAAAAATGCGTCAGAGCCAACCGTCACTCCACTCATACGCGCTATCCATGCGCTCTTTTCCTCTTCAGTCAAAGGCTCAGGACGCTGAGTAAATACTCGTTGCCACTCACCATCGCGCAATACATCTTCCCATTCGGGTGAAGTATAAATGTCGATGGCATTGTCGCGATCAGGACGGCGAATGCCTTCCACAAAAGGCAGTCCGAGCACTTTTGGATGAGTACGCATCCACCAGTTGTTAGCCTTGTCGCCTGCGAGACGCGTACAATGAATGCGACTTTGCTGGCCTGCACCAACACCTATGGTCTGCCCATCTTTCACATAGCAAACCGAATTTGATTGCGTATATTTGAGTGTAATAAGCGCAATTTTCATATCAATCAGGGCTTGCGGCGGTATGACTTTGTTTTCGGTCACGACATTACCAAGCAAAGCATCGTCGATGACGAGCTCGTTTCTACCCTGCTCAAACGTAATACCAAACACATCTTTGCGCTCTGTTTGCTCAGGCGTGTAGTTGCGGTCTATACGCACTACATTGTACTTCCCGTTTTTTTTCGTACGCAAAATAGCAAGCGCCTCGTCGGTATAATCAGGAGCAATGATGCCGTCAGACACTTCAAGTTTGAGGTAGCGCGCCGTTTGCGCATCACAGGTCTCAGAAAGAGCAACCCAGTCACCGTAAGAGCACAATCTGTCTGCGCCTCGTGCACGGATATAAGCGCTTGCAATCGGAGTCAAATCGGCACTTTCGTCGACGAAATACATCTTACGCTCAGTTTCGCTAAGTGGATGACCCACCGCAGCTCCCGCAGGAGAAACATGCTTAAAAGAAGCAGCCGACGCAAGACCAGTTGCTTTTGCGAGCTCGCGCACCAACTGCCACGAGTTAAGCGCGTCCAAAAAGTTGATATATCCAGGCTTGCCATTGAGCACCTCAAGTGGCAAATCTGAACCATCTTTCATAAAAATGCGTGAGGGCTTTTGGTTGGGATTGCAACCGTATTTCAACTCTAATTCATTCATGTCAAGCTATCCTCTCTATATTTGGGTAAAAGGCCTTTTTGTATAGGGGCTCTAGGGCTTTTTATCTCTTGTTAAAGATGCCGATTAGTCGCCAAGATTTTTGTTATAGAGACGCACGTTACCTGCGAGATTTGCATAAAGCGAGACTTTGTTGTCTGCATTGAGCGCCTGCCATACTTCATCGGGATTTTCGGGCAGAGCTACTACATGAGGCTCTCCGGCAAATGTTGGCAGCGGGCTGCCGTCGCCTTGATACGTGCTGATAAAATAGCCCGTGCCAGCTTCGGCGCCTTCATAGGCAAAAAACTCGCGCACACAGCGGTCACTTTCGGCGTGTTTTAAGATGGAGATCTCAAAAGAGCCGTCCTCGTTGACGATAGCAGAAATGCGCGGAGTAAAGTTAGGTGCATCAGGTTCATAGGCGCGTTTCATACAGCCCGCACGAAAATCGCCCGCCTCAACTATAGTGTCAGTTTGATCGCCATTTGTCACCACCAAGGCATCCCTAAGTGTGCGCACCGGATGATAGATGATAAGACTTGGGTCTTCTAAAAGTGCTGGGTCATGCGCTTCGGTACGTATGCCGTCTGCGGTCTCAACAAAGATACGGTTTCTGCTGTTTTGGCTGCGACCCATAATGAAATAGTACACACACTTATGTCCTATTACGATGCCGCGCCCGGGATAGGTATTGCTCGCGAGTAGTTCCGTCAACTTTTGCACGCTTAAGCCTCCTTGTGCTTTGCTCCTCGTAAAGCCGCAGATAAAAGCCCGTGCAAACAAAAAAGGACAAGCGCTTTCACCATAGCGGCTTGCCCAGACGGTCGACACTTACTATGCGCATCACTCCCCCGTGGTTAACCACGTTACATCCGTCAGTTGTGATGCGTTTTTTGTTGAGCCTAGATTAACACAGCTCGGGCACGCTCGCACTTCTAATCTGCGCAAACGTCACTAAAAACCCGCGATTGGAATACAGCACTCTTATGCACGAGGCGCGCGCTCTCATACACGAGCGTGCACTCTTATACACTAGCGTGCACTCTTATACACTAGCGTGCACCCTCACACACAAGCGTGCACCCTCACGCATCAATGAGCCCCAAGCTCTTTTCGTGCTTTTCGCGAGCTTGTGCGCTATAACGCTTTTGATAGCGCACATCCACCAACTCTGCCACTATCGATATCGCAAGCTCTGCAGGTGTTTTCGCGCCAAATTTAAGCCCTATAGGACGCTTAATGCGCTCCCAGTCGTCTTCAGTCGCACCCTTTTTCAAGACCAATTCATGCACAGTTGAGTTTTTGCCAGCGCAACCCATCATGCCCACATAGTGCACCTTATGCTTTGTCGCCCACACGCAGCTTTCCGGATCATACATATGCCCACGCGTAAGCACACACACGTAGTCCTGTGACTGAGGCGCATATTGAGCTAGACCGTCAAAATTGCCGCCCTCAAGCAAGATACGATGCGCGCACGGGAAACGCTCTTCGCTTAAATAAGCATCATCACAGTCAACCACCGTCACCGCAAACCCCGTATGATGCGCCAGCGCTGCCACCTCACTTGCCACATCTGACGCACCAAGCAACCACACGTGCACCTGTTCAAACAAAGGCACAGAAAGCCAGGTCAAGCCGTCAAACTGCTCATTGTGCATACTAGGACCTCGCGTGACGTCTTTCATTTGAAACACATCGCGCGGACTCGGCTCGCGCGACGCGACTATCTCTTTTGTGTCATTGCAAAAAAAGACAAGAGGCTCTCCATCGGCAGAACCCACCTCACCGTATTTTTTGGTAACCTCATTATCAACATTAGACTGAGCGATACGTGCATCGTAGACTATTTTAAACCCGAGCCAGGCGAGCTCTTCGGCATCAATCGCTGCTAGCGCGCGTTCAAAGGTGAGGATATCTGCTTCGCCGAGACTTTGCGCACACACGTCGAGATAGCTTGGCGATACGTGTTCGTTTCCCATAAGCGCCTCAGGAGAAAAGCATGGGAAATCAACTGGTGAGAGCTGCGGACACTTACCCGCACGCAGGCTTTCTATGATTGCCTCGATGGCTGCCTTTCTCATGCGCACTCACTCTCACTTTCACATCCGCCAAGACGTTCGCTTGCACTTTCGCGCAACTCATCACGCTCACTCTCGCTCAAAGGCGCCCGCACGTTCAAATCTCCATCCACCTGCACACGCCCATCCTCACCCACATGTACGCGTCCTTGCGCGATTGCACGCAACACCTGCGGATAAAGCTTATGTTCCACCTCATGTATACGCGCTTCAAGGCTATCGAGCGTATCGGTTTCGTGCACCTGTAGAGCAACTTGTGCCACAATAGGACCTTTGTCGTAATCCTCATTTGCAAAATGCACCGTAACGCCAGTTACTTTCACGCCTGCCGCAAAGGCATCTGCTATAGCATGTGCACCTTTAAACGCAGGCAGCAATGCCGGATGTAAATTAAGCACGCGGTTTGGAAAAGCAGTGAGTATAACAGACGTGACTTTGCGCATGTAACCAGCCATAACGACGTAAGCCGCGCCTGCCTTTTGCAAGGCAGCCACGATGCGCTCATCAGCCACAAGCGCATCTGCATAGACTTCACGATTAAGCACCAGCGTGGACAAGCCTGCTGCACGCGCACGCTCAATACCATAAGCATCCGGCCGAGAGGACACGACAAGCACTATTTCTACCGGCAAATCATCATGCGCGATAGCATCAATGATAGCCTGCAGGTTCGTACCGCTCCCGGAAAGCAAAACACCGATTTTCAACTTTTCTGTCATAAAATTACTGCTCCTTATATCCGTAGAGCTTTCCCGTATGGGTGTAGGTCACTTTAGCGTTCCCCGCGCTCACTCGTCCAACCACGAATGTTTTTTCACCAAGGGCGCTAAGGCACTCACGCACTTCATCCACACGCATCGCGTCAACAATGAGTACCATACCAAGACCCATGTTAAAGGTCTTGAGCGCCTCGGTTTCATCGAGGTGTGCATGAGCGCATACATAGCGCTCAATAGCAGGCACCGGCCAAGTACCGAGCTCCACTTGAGCATCGCAGGTTTGAGACAACGCGCGATTGAGATTTTCTGTTATGCCACCGCCGGTAATATGAGCAAGCGAGTGCACGGCACCCGGACAAGACGCGAGCACTTCTCGCACCGGCTTGACATAAATACGCGTAGGAGTCAAAAGGGCATCTTGCAAACTTTCACCGTTAAGTTCGTCTTGAGGAAGGCGCAGTTCGTAGTGAGTTTTTCCCTCTACGCAGACCTTACGCGCTAGTGAGTATCCATTAGAATGCAAGCCACTTGACGTAAGCCCCACTAACACGTCTGTTTCGCGCACGTTTTGGGGGTCAAGCATACATGCGCGATCAACAAGACCCACGCAAAAGCCCGACAAATCATAGTCATCGACATCCATAACACCGGGATGCTCTGCCATCTCGCCCCCTATGAGTGCGCACCCCGCTTGCCTGCAACCCTCTCCTATACCCGAGACAACCTCAGCAACTGCTTCAGCTTTCAGTTTGCCAACCGCAATATAGTCAAGGAAAAAGAGCGGCTCTGCACCGGTAGCTAAGATATCGTTTACACACATCGCAACGAGATCAATACCGACCGTATCATGTTTGCCGGCGATTTGGGCTACTTTAAGCTTAGTCCCCACGCCATCGGTGCCGCTTACCAGCAGAGGGTCTTGCATGTCTTTGGCTGCCGCGATAGAAAACAGCCCGCCAAAACCACCAATGTCTCCTACTACTTCGCTGCGATACGTAGAATGAACCGTTTCTTTTATGGCATCTACTGCACGAGCACCCTCAACGATATCTACGCCAGCACCCGCATAGGTAAGCGTGTTTTCATCCATCCAACTCGGATGGGCAGCCTTTGTTTGAGCCTGCGTGTGATGTTCAATCTGGGTTTGCGCTTGGGCTTGGGCCTGAGTCTGCGCTTGGGTCTGAGTCTGCGCTTGGGTCTGAGTCTGAGTCTCGACCTGAGTCTCTACCTGCTCGCCAGTTGCACTTACCATAATTCTTTCGGTCATTTGCTCTCCTTGCCTGCGTTTTCTTTTTCCTTTTTTGTCAAAAAACTGCGCCGTGCCATATGCTCGGGTATATCAACTGGATAGTTCCCCGAAAAACACGCCTCACAAAATCCGGGGTGTTTTACATCCGGCAAAGCCGCACGCAAACCAGCCAGAGAAATAAAAGCGAGTGAGTCTGAGCCGATATGTTCGTTCATCTCGGCATTAGTCATATTTGCCGCAATCAGCTGATCGCGCGTGTCGGTGTCGATGCCATAAAAACACGGCCAGAGCACTTCTGGACTCACGATGCGCAAATGCACTTCTTTAGCACCTGCCCCACGCAGCATCTCGACCAGCTTGCGCGAAGTGTTGCCGCGCACAATGCTGTCATCTATCACAACAAGCCTTTTACCTGCAATAACGCTAGGCAATGGATTGAGTTTGAGGCGGATACCAAGCTGGCGCATAGCTTGAGTCGGTTGAATAAACGTGCGCCCCACATAGCGATTTTTTACGATGCCATCAGCATAAGGGATGCCGCTTTCAAAAGCATACCCCATCGCTGAAGGCACGCCCGAGTCTGGCACACCTAACACAAGGTCAGCCTCGACTGGCGACTCCTGTGCTAAGATGCGTCCCATGTTGCGACGTGCTTGATACACACTTTGACCGTCGATTACCGAGTCGGGTCGAGCGAAATACACATACTCAAAGATGCACGCTGCCGACGTGCGCGCAGGTACCGCCTGCTCGGCCACCATACCTTCACTGTTGAAACGCACTATCTCACCTGGCACCACGTCGCGCACATAGTGCGCACCAACGATATCAAGCCCGCAGGTTTCGGAAGACACCACCCAGCCACGTCCGCCATCGAGCTCACCGATGCAAAGCGGCCGAATACCATGAGGGTCGCGAAAAGCATAGAGTGAATCAGGGGTTGCAATAATCATAGCGTAGGCACCTTGCAAATTTTGCATTGCTTTGCGTATACCTTCACGCAAGTGATGCGTTTTACGCGTGACAGCACCTATAGCTTTTGCGGCAACCTCACTATCAGTATTCGAACGAAACTGCTCACCATCTGCGATAAGACGTGTACGTATCTCATTGGTATTGATAAGCGTTCCATTGTGCGCAAGAGCGATAAGCACATTATCAATTGCAGAAATATGCGGCTGAGCCGCGTCCCACGCACCCGCGCCGCCACTCGTAGAGTAACGCGCGTGCCCCACAGCAACAAACCCTTCAAGCGCCGAAAGACTCGCCTCGCTAAACACCTGCGTTACAAGACCTAAGTCTTTTTCAACCAGAATGGTTTCGCCATCACCTACTGCAATGCCAGCGCTTTCCTGCCCGCGGTGCTGCAAGGCCTGTAAACCAAAACAGGTCATGCGTGCCACATCTTCACCCGGTGCAAAAACGCCAAAAACTGCGCACTCTTCCTCTAGGCGGTCAGGTCGGTCTCCTGGTAAAGCGCAACTCATATGTCTCCCCCCATCACTCATACGTCTTATCGATTGCTTATCCGCGCACCCAATAAAGCTAGCCATCAGGCGCCAGTTGAAGTATCAGTTACCGCATCTGTTATCACATCTGCAGTACCATCTTCTACCACATTAGCGCCAGTTGATGTCGAAGAACCCGTATCAAGGGCTGCATATTCGGCGATTTTACAATAAACAACATAGCGTTTGTCGTTATAGTTGTCATGGTCGCAAGTGACGAAAGCAAAGGTCTTTTGGATATCTGCCGCATTTGGCATACCTTCTTCGGGCGTCACAATGCTACGGTCGATTTTGTCTTGCACGTAGGCAGTGTATTCAGCTGTGTCTATAAAGTCACTTGTCGCAAGCGGGTCGCTTGAGTCGACATCAAGCACCGCAAAAGTATTTAAACGGTAGTTACCTTGAGGGGTAAGCAGATACACGCTGCGATGCGTGTCAAACTCATCTTGTTTGGCAAACTTAGCAAAATCGGAAAACATGGCGCCCGAGATAAGATTGTGACCATACACGATATTGTTTAAATCAGAAAAATCAGGCTCATTGATACCTGAGAGGAAAATAGCACCAAAGTTTGGCATCCAGTTACCACCGATATTGCCATAAAAGTCACGGTAAAGATACGTCTCATCATCACCGGAATACATTATGGGGTAGTTTATAACAGTTCCGGGCACATAAATCCACCCTATCACATCGGGGTTTGTCGCTTTGAGACTATCCCAATCAACCGTTAGAGACGATAGAGGTGTACCTTCTATATCATCAGGGATAGTAAAGGAATCCTCAGCTATCTGCTCGTAGGCGTTTTCGCCTTGCCAATAGGAATACACGATGCGTCCGAGCATGATAAGTGCCGCAATAAAAACGATGAGCGCAACGATAAAGACAATGGTCCAAACACTAAACTTTTTCTTTTTTTGTCCGCTTGCATCCTGAGCGCTAGCAGCACTGCGACGATCTTGAGCGTGACCTGTTTGGGGGTAACCTGTTTGAGCGCGACCTGTTTGCGCGCGCCTGCTCTGTGTATGGTGAGCATGGGTGTATGCATTGGCTGATGCTGGCACATAGGCTGAATTGTTTTGATGCGCATAGGCTCCCTGCGCGTTTTGTTGACGCACATGTGGATGTTGTACGCGCGCTTGTTGTGGGCGAGCTTGTTGCTGTGGGCGTACGGCGGATTGTTGCTGCTGTTGTGGGCGAGCTTGTTGTGGACGTGCTTGTTGCTGCGAGCGCACGGAAGCTTGCTGCTGCGGGCGAGTTGCCTGCTGCTGCGGGCGCGCGCCAGAGCGTTGTTGTTGTTGTGGGCGCACCTGCTGTTGTGAGCGCACCTGCTGCGGGCGAGCACCCGCCTGCTGCTGTGCTCTTGCTTGTTGCGCGCGCACAGCAGCTTGTTGCTGCGCTGCTTGTTGTTGTGCCCCAGCGCGCACCTGCTGTGCTGCTTGCTGCTGACGTGCAACCTGTTGCTGTACCACCTGTTGCGCCCGAGCTCGTACTTGCTCTCGCTGCGGCACCTGCTGCGCCCGAGCGCGTACGGCCTCGCTGTCTTGCCCGCTACTATCGTATTGCGAGTTTGTTGTCACCATCTACCTCCTGAAATACTGGGTAGTTATCTTTGTGAGTCACGACCCCGCACATGCATGCCGGCGAGCTCTCCTCTTTTGTTTCGCTATCATAATAGCAAACGCCCTCCAAAGGAGGGCGTCCATGCGTCAATTCTGCAAATTCAATGGTCTACAAAATCCTACAAAGCACAAAACTCATACAAAGCAAAAAACATACATTGCTTGAATTTGTGTGAGTTACTCTTTGCTTATTTTTTCATTTCGTCAATGAAACCTTTAGCAATGCATGCCACAATGATAAGCACAACTATTGCTACTATGACCCAAATGCTCCACACAGGAACGTCAATACCAAACAATGTCATTTCTAACCCCTTCTTACGTTAGTTTACCTAAATACCCGAGCAAGCGCTTTTGCTTCGCGATGTCATCACATTCACTCGTCCGCGTCGCGCGCTCACCGCTTTTTTTACTTTGCACATAGTAGCGCTAAGCCGCCGCGCGCGCAAGCACTCATTTTGTTAACGTACTATAAACTTTTTCTCACTTCGTTTTATTTTGTTTCAAAATCCTCTGTGCTTATTTCAAATGAAATATGGCCAAGAAAGCACTAATTGATACACTTACCGATGCGAAAAAATTGCTCGATGCTATCAAAAACACAGAGGAAGACAAGATGTCAGATAATACAATTACTACGCTAGACACTAAAAATAACCTCGACAAACAAAAAAAGAGTGCGCTCGCGTCGTGGATAAAAATTGTCATTTTCGCCGTGATAGCTGGCCTCTATACTGCCGTCATGGCGATACTTCCTGCTGCAAAAGACACTTCTTTTGCCGACATCACTGTCACTATTGAGTGCTGGGCGCTCTTTGGGCTCCTTATCATCAAATACAGCTCTTCTCCTCTTGATTCGGCGCTTAAATGCTTTGTGTTTTTCTTGGTTAGCCAGCCATTGGTATATCTGGTGCAAGTGCCGTTTTATGAAGGTGGCTGGTCTATCTTTAACTATTACGGTTGGTGGTTTATGTGGACAATTGCCACATTGCCGATGGGCTTTATCGGCTACTATATGAAACGAGACAAGTGGTGGGGGCTACTCATCATAGCACCCCTTATGTGTCTTGTTGCAGCTACCTATATGCGCTACCTCGATAGCGTTATCACCTGGTTTCCGCATCATTTGCTCACGGTTATCTTTTGCATCATAAGCGTCATGTGCTACCCGATTTTGATGTTTAAGGACAAAAAGATACGTATAGCGGGCATTATTATGGCGGCGATAATTTTGGTAGCAGCAAGCTGTGCGGGCATCACGAGCGAGCATGAGTTTTACACCACCGACATACTGGCGAGTGAAACTAGCGCAAGTGCTGCAGGCGGCATCACAGCCGCCAGTGAAAGTGGCGCGAGCGCCGCAGACACCACTAACAGCAAGAACAAAAGCAGCACGAATGCCGCGGACAACGAAAGCGTGTATTTCGACGACACCTATACCGCAGCCCTTGCAGACGAAAGCTATGGAGACGTCTCAATAGTGTATGAAGAAGGCGCCGAGCTCTATGTGATACATGCTGAGTTTAAAAAACCAGGCGAAACGCAGCTTGTTATTACTTCACCCACAAGCGAGACCGTCACCTACGACCTCACTATAGGAAAAGACACCTATCACCTAGAGCGCCTATCCTGACAACATTTAGCGTATAATATGCCCAACACACACGAGAGCACATCGTAAAGAAATGGGGCTTATCTATGATCACCGGAGCAACTAAAGGCAAGGTCGACGCCATCTGGCAGAAGATGTGGGAAGGCGGCATCACCAACCCCATCGAGGTAATCAGCCAGCTCACCTACCTCATGTTCATCCGCTCGCTCGACGAGAAGGAGCTCGAATCCGAGCGCATGGAGCAGGTGCTGGGCGCACCCCAGCCGCGCATCTTCCCGGAAACCTACCGCAACGCCTACGGCGCCGAGATCCCCGGCGACCAGCTGCGCTGGAGCCGCTTCAAGGACAAGCCCGCGGCCGAGATGTACCGCATCGTCAGCGAGTTCGTCTTCCCGTTCATCAAGGAACTCGGCGACGGCTCGGCGTTTTCCAAGGCGATGGAGTCGGCCACGTTCGGCTTCCCCGCGGGCAAGACCTCGCTGCTCGAGAAGGCGGTCGACGGCGTGGATGGCCTGCTGGCCGAGTTCGACGAGCACATCGGTGACTTGGGCGACTTGTACGAGTACATGCTGTCTAAGCTGTCAACGGCCGGCACCAACGGTCAGTTCCGCACGCCCCAGCACATCCGCAAGATGATGGTGGCCATGATAGACCCCAAGCCCGGCGAGCTCATCTGCGATATAAAAACACCGAGATTGATACAATTTAATTATTCAGAAAGCCGTTTTGCTGCCTGAGGGGTAAGTTGATATTTGAGGGGTAAGTTTGTAAAAGTCGAGGTCACTCGGCTATTTTTATGTCTACAACATGAAATACTCAAAGTAGATGCCCGTCAAAAGGCGTTGGTTCGTTTATAAGCTCGTGCTCCAGCTTTGATATTTTTATTCGGAGAGCCTCACAATCAATTCTGGTTTTTACGCGCAATGAGTTGACTCCTCTCTCTCTCATAATTCGCCTCATTACAGCTTCAAAAAAGACCATGATGAAAGG
>CAYNWQ010000004.1:0-16252 GCA_964400955.1 uncultured Gordonibacter sp.
AGGAACATCGCAAGAAGGTTACTTACCACCAATTTCTTATAATGAACTTGTTGATGCCGGTATTGACTTTGATATGACAGGAAGCCATGAGGTAACATTTGCCGATGGCAGCGTCCATACAGCCCGTCCGGTATGGTCATATCTTGTCGAATCGGTTAAAGACTGCACAACTGATTGGTGCTCTGAAATAACCGGCCTTGATCCTGACATGATTGAAGAAACCTGCCTTTTGTGGGCAACACGTCCTGAGGGTCAAAACTATGGCAACGGTGGTATCCACCTTAACCTTTCTCCTGACCAAGAGGGTAACTGCACACAAACTGTACGTGCTGTGCTCAACCTTGTTTACACCACCGGCAACTTCGATGGCCCTGCTGGTAACCGTGGTCTTTCTCGTACGCCAGTGGATGAACAAGCAACTGCTGCTCCTGGTACCAACATGCCGCAGGCAGTAAAACATGTTCTTTCCGGACTAGGCAGCTTGCCGCCTATGTATGAAGGAACTGTTCCGAAGTATGAAATTACAGATTTGCCTGACCAATACGAAGTTTATTCAAATATGGTTGGTGCAGATAAATACCCAATTACAGCTCTTTATAACGAATGGTGCGATGTACTCAGCATGTATCAAGCTATTTTGACGGGCGATCCTTATCCGATACGTGCAGGCATCAACGAGGCTGGTTCGTTCATGAACGAGGGCAATGCTAACATGGCATGGGATGCTTTGCAGTCACTTGACTTCTGGGTTGACATGAACATGTTCCATCATCCTTCAACCGAAATGGCTGATATCTGCTTGCCGGTTGCCCACTGGCTTGAGATCAACAACATCCGTGTATCACAAGGCGCTTCTGGTGGTATTGGCATGACTTGCCGTGCAATCGAGCCTCCTGCCGATGCCAAATTTGACTACGATGTAAACCGTCTTATTTTCGAATCTTTCGAAAAGGAAGGCAATCCTAACGGCACTTGGACCAACATTGCAGGTGACGAGCCTGGTGCTTATGATTCTGACGATCGTATGGAAGACTGGTTCCGTGCTCATAACGAAGTCGACGGCTTTGGCGACATCTATCCGGGCTGCAAGTGGCAACACATGCAAGAGTACGTGGACGACTTCCAAGAGCATGGCTGGTTCAACGCGAAAGTACTCGAGCCAAATCGTTGGGGTACTTACCGCAGATTTGAAACCGGCTGGATGCGCATGGGCAAAGACGCTTGTACTGCAAGCCCATGGAGTAAAAACGACGACGGTTCTCCTGCGGACAACAACTTTGGTTGCCCAACTCCTTCAGGACTTGTCGAGATTTGGTCCATTATGTTTGAGACTTACTGCCTCGACAAAGCCAACGAATTTGAGCCGGGTAAGTTTGATGTCATGAAAGAAATCATGCCAAACTATGAGCCTTGTGTGTCTGCTCCTGGTGGCGAGTGGGATAGCGAAGAAATCGAGGAAGAGTATCCTATCATCTTGACCACAGGCCGTCGTATCCCGGTATATTTCCACTCTGAGCATCGTCAGCTGCCTTGGTGCCGTGAGCTTTGGCCAGTTCCTCGTCTGGAGCTTAACCCTGCTGATGCTGATAAGCTTGGACTCAAGCAAGGCGACTGGGCTTGGATTGAAGTAGCTGCTCATTCTGAGTGGGGCGAGAAATATTGCGCACCTATTCGTGAATGCGTCGACTTGTACGAAGGCATCGCTCCTGGCTGGGCAAACGCAGAGCACGGCTGGTGGTTCCCTGAGTTGCCTGCTCCAACGCACGGCTTTAAGCTTTCAAATGCTGAGTGCTTGTGGGATCCGGAAGGCGCCGACAAGTTTATTTCATCAACTCATATGCGTGGCGTGCGTTGCAAGATTTATAAAGCCACGCCGGAAAATTGTCCTGATGGCAATGTTATTCCATGCGCAACCGAAGATGGTACTCAGATTATCGCTGATGCATCTGATGAGCGCTTGAAAGAATGGTTGCCTGACTATACTTTGAGAGAGGAGGCATAAGCCATGTCAC
Organism: uncultured Gordonibacter sp.; assembly: GCA_964400955.1. Lineage (GTDB taxonomy): Bacteria > Actinomycetota > Coriobacteriia > Coriobacteriales > Eggerthellaceae > CAJFUR01. Next base: position 2,013 of record CAYNWQ010000004.1, read on the forward strand.
AGTATGCAATTTTAACTGACCTCAACCGTTGTGTTGGTTGCATGGCTTGTATGGTGTCATGCAAGGTTATCAATGGCGTGCCGATTGGTAGCTACTGGAACAAGATTTTGCGCATAGGGCCCTATAAGCGTGCTGATTATAAGACGCCAAATGATGTGGATATGTACTACCTTTCAGTGCAATGCCAGCACTGCAAAGATCCTAAATGCGTCGAGGTATGCCCGACGGGTGCTTCGCAGAAAAAAGCAGACGGTACCGTACAGATTGACAAAGAAAAATGTATCGGTTGTCAGTTCTGCGCTATGGCTTGCCCTTACGGTGTGCGTTACCTCAACGAAGAAGAGCGCGTAGTCGAGAAATGCACGCTTTGTGAGCAACTGACGAGCCAAGGTGGCCTGCCACAATGCGTCGCTCAGTGTGGTGGACGTGCACGCTTCTTTGGTGACCTTGATAAAGGCATCGATAGCTTTGAAGCGCCGCGTAATGCTTATATCGCTGACCGCGAAAGCAACAACTTCCAGTATGATCAGCTTTTCGAAGGCAACCGTATCACCTTTGGCGAAATTGCAGAGGACTACGATGCAAATACGGAAGTACATCATTTGCCAAATGTAGGCAACGACCCGAGTTTCGTATATGTGTTACGTGGTCGTGAATGGAAGGGAGACGAATAATGGAACTCCAATGGCCTCTAATTTTGTTCACCACGTTTGTTGCGTGGAGTGCAGGTACTTTTGCGAACCAAGCTAGCCTTACTTTGAGTGGTTCGGCAAAGCGCGCGCAACTACCTTGCTGGATTGTGAGTGCGGTGCTTTTAGTGATAGGTGGTGTCTCGGTATTTTTCCACCTCGAGCACTGGGAGCGCATCTTTAACGGGTTTGGCCACATCACTTCAGGCATTACCCAAGAGCTTATCGCTATCGTCGTGCTTGCAATCGTTGCAATCATCTACATTGCAATGCTGCGCAAAAATGACAACACGGTACCGAAGTGGGTTGCCTGGGCTGCTATGATTTTGAGTGTCGTGCTGGTGGTCGTAATGGGTCACTCTTACATGATGGATGCTCGTCCTGCTTGGTGTAACATCCTTTGGGTGATATCACTTTTGGGTGCAAGCTGCATCTTAGGTCCTGCTACGGTGGCTGTGATCTGCGCGATTGTTGGCGAAGACATCCATAAAGACCTTTCCCTGTCTGCTTTCATCGGCTCTATCGTTAACGCTGTTGCTAGCATCGCGGCGGCACTTACTATCAACTTTGCCCACACAAGCGACGTTGGTTTGTACTACGACCTGACGCATCCTATGAAAGATATCACCGCTAGCGGCATGAATATCTTTGGTGGTGACAGTCTTGTGCCTACCTTGCTCATGATTATCATCGGTTGTATCGGTCCTATCGTGTGTGTCCTTGCGGCACGCAAAAACGGCAACTGGAAAGTGCTTGGCGCGGCTGCAGTTGTATGTGCCTTCATCGGTGCGATTTGCCTACGCGTAGTGTTCTACTACGGCGGCGGCTCGGTGTTTGGTATCTACTAACACCTCTCTTGTTTGAAACATGCCAGCGGAGCTTTAAGCTTGAGTTTCGCTGGCATGGCTTGAGCGTTTGTCTCAAACCCTCCTGATAATATGTCAATATCGAGGCAACGCTCAAGCACTGTTTTATCAGTGTCTGTCTATCAAGCTACAAAAAAGACCCTCTTTATGCACGCGATTCTTATTCCCCAAACCCCCTTGCAAACAAATCGTGTGCACAAAGGGGGTCTTTTCTTGCTGTTTTACAGTCTTTTGCGGTAGTATTAAAACGTCTAGACTTATCTGTGAAAACAGGTCGAGCAATTTGGATGACGAGAGAGGCTTCTGTGATGGCGGCAGGCGAAAAAGAGACGGCGTCTAAGAGCGCGCAAAACATCGATACCCCTCAGGTCGCGCGACGCAGAGCTCGCGAGATGCGCACGGTGTCTCAGATGATAGCGCTCTACTGCAAGGGAAACCACGACGCAACTGAGCGCACCCATACTGCTTTTTGCGGCGAGCCGGTATGTGAGGAGTGCAAAAACATCGACGACTATGCGCACCTGCGTACTGAGCGCTGCAAAAAAATGGACGTCAAGACTTCCTGTAATGAATGCGAAAACCATTGCTATAAGCCTGGTGAACAAAAGCGTATCCGCGCAATCATGCGCTATTCGGGTCCGCGCATGCTAAGCGTTCATCCCATAGCAGCCATACGACACCTGTTGGGCAGGTAGATGTGCGCATAAGAATATTTCAAATAGTACAACGGGCCCGTATGGGTGACAGGGTTAGCCGTGCTTACGATATATTTTTGGTTATCGTAGCCTTTGTAAGCATTGTCCCTATGTTTTTCCACGTGGGTCAGTTGCCCGAATTTTCTAAGGCGTTTATCAATGTGCTCGAGCTTGTCTCAGTATATATCTTGGCCTTTGACTACCTTTTGCGTTGGATTACGCATGATTTGCGAGAAGGAAAACCGCTCGATTGGAAATCGTTTGTACGCTATCCTTTTACGTTGACAGCCATAATAGATCTGCTCGCTATCTTGCCTTCCTTAAATGTGCTGCCGACGAGCTTTATGTTTTTGCGTGTGCTGCGTGTCTTTCGCATTTTTCGTTACTCGCGCCACCTTTCTATTATCTCTAATGTGTTTTATCAAGAAAGAAAAACACTCAGTTTTATCTTGTTGATAGCAGTAATTTATACCTTTGTGACCTCGCTTGTTATGTTTTCGCTAGAGGGCGAGACCTTCGACAGTTTTATTGAAGCGCTGTATTGGGGTACGGTTACACTCACGACAATCGGCTTTGGAGATATTTATCCTTTGACGGATGCGGGGCGTGTGGTTACAAGTATCTCTTCGCTGTTTGGTGTGTTTGTGCTCGCGTTGCCTGCCGGCATTATGACGGGCAGTTTTTTGCAGCAGTTGCAACAGCGCCAAGAAAGCGGCGACAAATATTTTTCTGGGTCGTTTATAGGTGATTTCAACTGGAAAAGCATTTTGTTTACGCCGGTGAGGACAAACGAGTTTTTTGCGGGAAACCCTAAGGCGCGCTTGTATCTTATCGCCATTATCGCAGGTGCCGCGTTTGATATCCTGCTTTATTTTATCTCGGTGCAGGGTCTTGGTTTGCCTGTTTGGCTCGATACTGCCGGTACAGCTATCGTCGCCTGTGTTATCGATCCGGCGGCAGGCATTATCACAGGGTATGTCAACAATTTGTTTTTGGCGATATATACCGGAAACGCTGGCAATCTGCTTTACCTTGCGCAAAGTGTTGTGGTGGCTTTGGTGTATGGCATCCTGCTCTCTCACAATGACGAGAAAAAGCTCGCGCGTAGACGCGTGATAAAAGCGCTGTTCATTGTTATCGGTGTGCAAACGGTTATTTCTTTTGGCCTCTTTTTGCTGTTGCACAAAGAGGCCATGGATACGACGACCATGCAGGGCTACTATGATTTGCTTGTTGGTTGGGGTTTGCCGCATTATCCTGCTGTCTTTGTTGGCCTTTTGATTGATCGCATCTTTGACTCTGTTGCAGTGCTTTTTGTGGTGGTTATTGCTGGCGTGATTTTGAAGCGCCCAGGGTGTAATCCAAGATTGTGGCTTGAGGAGCGCGGGGCTACGCTTAAGGAAGATTTTTCGCCGTATGAGCGTGTGAGAGAGAAAGGTATCGGGACTGGTGGAGCTGGTGCTGGAGCTGGCGAGGCCGCATGTGCTAGTGCGAGTGAGGTAGCTGATGTTGCTGCTGGCGTTAGTGCGCACGGCGCGGGCGAGGTGACTGGTGCTGGAGCTGGCGAGGCTGCACCTGCCGAAAACGCAAGTGTCTCTCTGGAGGAGAAAATCGATAACGCTGCACGTATGCTCGAGGCGCGCGTGAAAGATTGTGCGCAAGCGGATGAGAAAGAGCGCTATATCACAGCTGCGCATGCCTTGCGTATTTTGCAAAACGCCGACGTGCGCGATGAGCAAGAATACGTCCGGCTTTTCGAAGCTATCACTTTCGGCAGGATTTCTTCGCCCGAGCAAGAGACATCCGAAGGGGATTAAAGTAGGGCACGCAAAGTAAAAGTTTTCTTCCGTATGCTTTGACCTAGATGTGGATTGGTCGAATGACGCTGTGACATTCTTGTTTTGCTATATCTTCTGTCGTTATTGACCTAAATTGGAGTGGGACAAGCGTCAAAAAAACTGGGTCAGATTTAACTTCAGCATTCCGTATAAAGATTAATAGGCTCCAACCAAGCATATATCCAATACGCCAATTGGCTTCGTGGGCTATGCATATGATTTATTTCAGTCGGTATAGATGGATTGTTCTTTAATCGTATTTTTATTCCATGACCTGCCAAACAGTTCATGACCAACATCAAGCTTCAAAATTGTGCTTTGTTTAAGCACTTTGGGTGTACCTTGCGGCGTATAAGTTTCTGCTTTGTCTGTTGCGATAAATACTTGAGCGTTAAGCGAATCATACAACTCAAAAAGCTTCACCATGGTTTTATCTTCAACTTGTTTAATCTCGTTTGAATCGTGGATAAACACGGGCAAAGGCGTAAGTTTTGCCATACATGCATCAAACAAAAACATGCCACGCGCCTCAGCACCTGCTCCGGAATCATTTTCAACGGAAAAGCTATAACTACTAGAACTCTTAATTTCAAGATGGGGCGCAGTTCTATTCTCACCACATACATAAGCGTTTAAATCAATAAGCTCGCTGTCTATTTCTTGCTGGATAGTTTTGAGTATTTCCTCACAAAATACCTTGCTTCGTTTCGATAACTCTGATGCTCTATCTGTTAAAGTTTTTTTCTTGGCATAAGCATCATTTGCATCGCGTAAGCGCCCAATCTCTTGCACGGTATCTGCATAAGAATCAAGAACAGCGACGGTCACATTTGTCTTCGGTGCAATTGAGCGGATTTCTTTTTCAAGGTTAGCAATGCGTTCATCCAAAAGTGCAATCTGCATCTGAGTAGCTTTACGGGCTTTTTTATGCTCCTTTGTAAGTACACATGCAAGATCGCTATGGAACTGCTCAATATCTTCTATTTTTTTGATATTTACAGCGGGAAAGTATTCAGACAAACGCTTGATGTCTTTTGATGCGCGAAATTTTGAAGACATTAAATCGTCTTCCATTTCGTTGAGCCTTGAAACGAGTTTTGTGCGGTGTCTGCGCACTGCAGAAAGCTCCCGCTTAAGTTCTGCAATTCGCGCCGCAATAATAGCGTCAATGTCAGCCAAATTGTCTTTGCTTTGAGCAACTATTTCTTTAAGATTAGATTCAAGTTCGGCGATTTTACTCTCATTGATTGCAACGTCTGCTTTTGTTGCTGCAGCAACCACGAAGTTACGTTTGAGTGCCGTAAGATAGTCTTTCTTCTCAGCATCTGCTTGCTTGGCAAGATTTTTCTTTTCTTCAATGGAGGTATATTTGCCATACCATTTGATTAAATTTGAAAGTTCGTTTTCCATCGAACTTCCCTCATACGCACGTAATGGACGCTTTACATCTCTGGATGATCTGCCATATACACGCATAAAGCAGCCAATCAATTCTCGAAAACTGCCTCCTAAGCCGTCTACACCGTAGAGCCAAGCCAGCATCTTATTAAATTCATCGCGAGATATTTCTTCTTGAGGTTTGTAATCTGCATCACAAATCCAAACAGTTGTAGGATCTGATGCCGAACGAGAAAAGCGATATTCCTCATTTCTAAAGGCATGGGTAAAGCAAATGGCGTGCTCCCCTACATTTCTTAGAACATCACTGTTAGCTTTTGCATAATCACTACCCCCAAAGCAATAGTCAACAGCCATAAGAAATGTTGATTTACCAATGGAGTTGTCTGCTTTTTCGGTTCCAACAACAACATTGAGTCCATACTTAAATTTGATAATGCCGCGCTCTTTACCTTCATTAATAAATTCTTTGCAGTAAATTTCAGCCAACATAATGCAACACACCCTTCGGCATTATCAGTTCTATAGCGCCAAGCGCATAAAGACCGTCTAAAATCTCATAAAACTCATCGACACCATCTACTTTGTCTTCCATTTTGCAGTAAAGTTTACTTGGCGCTATGTCGCCAGCTTTGAGTATGTCTAGCGCAAGAGGAAACTTCGATAAAGTGCTTTCACCATAGGAAATTATTTTATTCGGTAATCTCATGAAACACCTCGCATGTTTGGATAAAAAACGCAATAACAATGCGGCACGAAATAGCACTTTCACAGCCTGTTTTTGTGCCAAGCCACGCAGCCATAGTATCAACAATTTTATTTTGAGGAAGACCTGATTTAGCGAGATGCAAAAAGCATCCGCGCATTTGATTTCGCACCATTTCAAAGTCTAGTACACCTTGTGAATCAAGCTGTTTGAACTGTTCCTGAACAAAGTGGTAATACCGGGTCACGTTGTCGCATACTTCATTTGCCAGAAGTTGTTCCTCAGGACTTATTTTCTTGGTAATCTCTATGGCGTTTTTGGTAGCTTCAGAATAATCAAACTCTTGCCCAATTCGAGCCAAATTGTCTAGAAGATCAATAATGCCATCCTCGATGTCGAGCCTGTCGAGAGTGTCAGCAAGTTCAGCCCAACGTTGAAATTGCTGTTTTTTCTTGACTAGTTTCATAAACGCATCAAACGATCCATCAGCTTCATATTCAGCAGCACATTGTGGGCACATTGCCAATAGATTAGCAAGGGAACTCGGGGCGGGATACTCGAACCCTGCTTCCTCGCAGCGTTTTTTGAACGTATAGTCAGCAGATGAGGGGATAATGCGAGTTGGAACAAATGTCTGAATCGTTCTTCCTTTCACACTGCGCACAAGCCGTTTATTACAATTTGCGCATCTACACGCAGTTTCGTTTAAAAGAACTTCATTTTGAAGATACCGTGCTTCCTCTGATTCTTTTTTCGCATCCTTTTTTGACCGGTTTACTTTGGAGGCGTCAATAATTATCTTTTCAAACAAGTTTGCTGCGTCTACAGTCATATTAACAGCTGTCATTTCTGGCCAAAAACTACTAAGTGCTTCATAAATTTTGTCCTGTGTATCTGTACTAAAGTCCTCAATGCTGGTGGCAAATTTTTCTTTATCCAAATGTCCACATAACTTTGACGCAATTCTTGATATACCGCGACTGCCGTAATAGTAATGGCGGTACGTACTCTCATTGCGATTATGTATGGGGTTCTGATCTTCGTTTTCGAAGCTTGCAATCTGCTCAAAAAGCCATTTAACAAAAGCACCATCAGATTTGCCTTGGGCGATAAGAGGCCCTAATGCTTTTGCGAACTCTGAAAACGTTACCTTGCTCAACTTTTCTCCCAAATGTAACTCAATGTAACTCTACGTAACTAGCTGCCACAGCTGAAATCGTTTTACCACGCAAAATTCTCCTGACATTAATCAATCGGCCTGCATAAACAGGTCATGAATCTAAGGAGGTTTTGTATGACAAACCGCAAAATTACGGCAGACGATGGCTTCAACTCTGAACTTGTCCGCGGCGCAACATTCGACGGAATATTCGAGATTCCACGCATCAATCCACCTAAAAGCATTATACGCCCTGCTGGCTTCACACCGTTCAGCAAGCGCAAGTATGCTCCTACGAATTGCGAAGCAATTTGTTTTTTTGAAATGGATACCGTCTTTGCCGACGTTTTACGTAATCCATACACATACATCGAAGAATTCAATTCCTTCTCTGTTTTTGTGCCAAGTGATAACTCACTCTATCGCGACTCGCCTCTTGCTGTGCAGGTAGCAAATATCTATCGAAGCCGCGCCATCGGTCATTTTTATCAAAACCATGGTGCAAATGTTTATCCGCTGGTCCGCTGGGGCGATGAGCGCACCTACACTACTTGTACTCTTCCCGAAAAAGTCGCATTTGTTGGCATTGAACACAACTGCCCCGTGGTCGTCAGTTCCTACGGGTGCATTCAGGGCAAGGAAAATAAACATCACTTCCGTGCCGGCCTTGAGGCAATGATGAATGAACTGGAACCATCACATGTTCTAGTTTATGGCCCCATGCCTGAAAAAGTATTCGCTGGCGTCAAAGGTTACAGCGAATTCGTCCAATTTCCTGATTGGGTCTCGCGTGTAAAAGGAGGTGAGTAACTATGGGCTCTGGGAAAAGTGATCTTTATTCCGGGACCTATGGTGCAAAACCAACAAGCACAAACAACCCTCCAAATACTCTTCATTCTAAAGAAATTATGCAGAAGAATGTACATAGCTGGGCAGTTCGAGAAAAAAATAAGCTCTCAAAAACACAGCAGGGGAAATTTAATACTGCATGTGTTGTTTATGACTGTACCACAGGAAAACGTTATTATGGTCGAAATAATGGCATTGATAGAAACGGAGATAAGAAAAATCCTCTTCTCTTTGGGAAAGATGGCAAAGGGGGTATCTTGCCAAAAAGCTCCTTAAATCATCTTGAGGTCGGCCGCTGTGCAGAGGTTGACGCAGTTAATAGAGCTTTAAATAATGGAGCAAAATTGGAAAATTTATATATGATGACCATTTATACCCGCGATGATATGTTTGGACAACCTAAAAAGGCTTGTTTAAACTGCACTTATACATTTAAAGGTAAAATAAAAGAAAACCACTCTAAATGGTTTACGGAGGAATAAATATGAATATAGAATATTTTAAAAGCATTTCTCTTTTAGGCAGAATCTCGTATGGCATTATGTGCGCCGAAAAATTTGCACTTGCAAAAAATACTAATCAGGACTGGACACCCCTATTTGAACGACTTTGGTCGGTGACAGATAAAAATACCTACTGGGATATATGGGCTGATCAACTTGTTGAATTATTACCAGAATGCTTATTTGACTCTGATACATATTCGGGGGAAGATTTTGAATATTTAACAGAGTCTGAATTTTTCGAAATGCGTGCGCTATATAAAAATATGCCACAAGAATGGAATACACTTTTAAAAAGCATCCATGATATTGAAGATATATACGTATATACTTCAATACCTGAAGATGGAGTCAAAAGTCTTGAGTTTTTGCAAAAGATAATTTCCATCCTTGAAAGTAATGCAATTGCACTACCAGACTGGAATAAAGTTAAATTTTCGAGTTTTAGCGAATGCGATGGACGTGGCAATAGTTTTAATTTTAAGGAAAAGCAACTGTCTGAAATCGTCAAATAGCGATGTAGATTTTAAAAATTGCAAAAGACGGATTCGCCGTGAATGAAAAGGTCGGGGACGTTTCATCGTCTCCGACCTAGAATTTTGGTCGCGGGGGCTGGATTCGAACCAACGACCTTCGGGTTATGAGCCCGACGAGCTACCAGACTGCTCCACCCCGCACTATGTTTGCGCTTCGGACAATTTCTGTTCGAAATGCGAAAACACATAGTATCCCATTCGCCGCAGGAAAGCAAGAAAAATTTTCCGCGACGCAAAAGACACATATTTGCGCTGTGCTAGCAGGGCACGTCGCCGCACAACTGCGCGCAGCGCCGCGTAAAGTAACAAAGAGATTGCGGGTGCGTGTAGGGTGTGCGAAACATTGCGCAAACTTGCGTCTCTTTCTTGACATCAAGGGTAATCTGACTACAATCTCTCATTAGCACTCTAACACCTAGACTGCTAAATGCTTCTTTTAGCTGGCGTGTTGCACGAAATGCGCACCCACGCAAGCAAAGTCAAGCAGGCTCAAGCGAGATTGACGGCTTGAGTGTGGGCAGCCTACGAAACAAAGAAAAAGGACGGTAAAACATGAGAAAGTTTAAGACAGAAAGCAAAAAGTTACTCGATTTGATGATCAACTCCATCTACACCAACCGCGAGATTTTCTTGCGAGAGTTGATTTCAAATGCATCAGATGCGGTCGACAAGCTCTATTTTCGCAGCTTGACCGACAAAGAAATCGAGGTAAGCAAAGATGACCTGCGCATTTTGGTGTCTTTTGACAAAGATGCACGCACTGTTACCGTGTCAGACAACGGCATCGGCATGAGCAAAGATGAGCTCGACCGCAACCTCGGTACTATCGCTCATTCTGACTCGCAGGAGTTTAAGACTGACAACGCTGAGCAACAAGGTGAAGACGTTGACATCATCGGGCAATTTGGCGTGGGCTTTTACTCTTCGTTTATGGTGGCTTCTAAAGTGCGCGTTGTGTCGCGCGCATGGGGCAGCGACGAAGCGTGGGCTTGGGAAAGCGATGGCGTTGAGGGATACAATATCGTGCAAGCCACGCGCGAAAGCCATGGTACCGATGTCATATTGACGCTCAAAGAAAATACCAAGGGTAACGATGAAGGCGATGGCGCCGAAAACTACGACAGCTACCTTTCTGAGTACGGCCTGAAAAACCTCATCAAGCGCTACAGCAACTACGTGCGTTATCCTATCCAGATGAACGTGACCAAGTCGCGCCAGCTGCCTAAACCGGAAGACGCAGGCGATGATTACACTCCCGAATACGAAAGCTACACTGAGCTTGAGACTATCAACTCTATGATTCCTATCTGGAAGCGCAAAAAACAAGACGTCACCCAAGAGGAATACAACGAGTTTTACAAGTCAGACTTCCACGACTACACCGACCCGGCGCGTACTATTTCTCTGCATGCAGAGGGTGCGCTCACCTACGATGCCTTGCTTTTCATACCAAGTCGCACACCGTATGACCTCTACAGCAAAGACTACAAAAAGGGGCTCGCGCTCTACAGCTCTAACGTGCTCATCATGGAAAAATGCGAAGAACTTTTGCCGGACTATTTCAATTTTGTGCGTGGCGTAGTGGACAGCCAAGACCTCACGCTCAACATTTCACGTGAAACATTGCAGCATAACAGTCAGCTCAAAGCCATCGCGCGCCGTATCGAAAAGAAAATCAAAGCCGACCTCGAAGACATGCGTGATAACGACCGCGCATCCTATGAAGAATTTTTCAACAACTTTGGTCGCTGCTTGAAATACGGCATCTATGCGCATTATGGTATGAACAAAGATACGCTTTCTGACCTGCTGCTTTTCTATTCAGCCAAGCAGCAAAAGATGATAACGCTTGCCGAATACGCAGCGAGTGCGCCTGAGGGTCAAGAAGCTGTGTATTATGCGGCGGGCGACTCGGTAGAGCGCCTCGCGAAAATGCCTATCGTGACGACGGTGCTTGGGCGCGGGCATGACGTGTTGTTGTGCACGCAGGATGTTGACGAGTTTTGCATGACCGCTATGGCTGACTACGCCGTAGCAGACGCTGATGATGCAGACTCGCTTACCGCATGGCCTTTCAAAAACGTGGCTGGTGGAGACTTGGGTCTCGAGAGCGAAGAAGAAAAGAAAGAGGCCGAGACTGCGACAGAGGAAAACAAAGACTTGTTTAGCGCCATGAAAGAGGTGCTTGGTGACAAGGTCGAAAAAGTCGCAGTTTCTACGCGCTTGACCGACGCCCCCGCTTGTATCACCGCGACAGGTCCTCTTTCTCTCGAGATGGAAAAGATCTTGTCAGGTTTGCCTGATGCAGACGACAATATGAAAACTCAGCGTGTGCTTGAGATAAACGCAAAACATCCGGTCTTTGAGGCTATGAAATCAGCCCAAGAGGCAAAGGATACCGACAAGGTAAAACTCTACACCGAGATACTGTATAACCAGGCGCTTTTGGTAGAGGGTTTGCCGATTGATGACCCGGTGGCGTATGCGCAAGCGGTAACGCAACTCATGAAATAGCACATCGTAAAGCGGCGCTTGCGAGGTGACACTCGTCGCGAAGCGACGCCCCCTACAAAGCGACAAGGTGCAAATATTACAAGTCAAAATAATGCTCCTGTGTGTTTTTCTGCGCAGGAGCATTATTGTTTTGTGACGTCGCGTCGCTCATACTTGGATCCTTAACCCTTGGCTTTATCATGTCCCTTCGCGGTGATGACACAGTACCCCTCGCCAAGTTCGCTCTTATCTTTGTAGTTATTGGTGCCATACTGATTGCTGCATATGCTATAGCTGTACAAGTATCAGGTGGGTCTTTCACTCAGGTAGGTTATTACTTTGACCCAACGCATCCAACTTATGGTACGGAAGATGCTTCCGCTACTGTGTCAAGTCAACTTCCTCTTCTTTGGGCAGTTTTTTATTTCGATGTTTACTTTACTTTAAGGAAGGGTGAAAAAATGTCACGTGAGCTTGACTAGTGCAAGATATCATTCAACTGCTTCTTAGGAATGTTTATTTTCTTCGACAAAAAATCCTCAAAACCTTTACTTATCGCATCAAAAATGCTATAAAAAGTAAAGGTTATTGGGGAGGCAGTGTGAAATGATTTCATATGATGGTTTGTATAAACAGCTTCAAAAAGAGGGAATTACGAAAACAGACCTAGCCAAAAAGCTTGGCATATCATCGCGTACCATAGCAAAAATCGCAAAAGGTGAAAAGCTGTCTTTAAACACACTGGGAAAAATCGCCGATTATTTTGGTTGTGCGGTGGAGGCTTTGTATCGGGAGGTCTCTTCGAATGTTATCCTTCAAACTTTAAGGGACGAAAAGGAGGCTCGGATATCTGGCGGCTTCTACCATGAGCTGCAGGTGCGCATGACCTACAATTCCAATCATATCGAGGGCAGCAAGCTTACAGAAGACCAGACAAGGATGATTTTTGAGACGAGTACAATAGAAGTGAGTGATGGCGTGCCGGTGGACGATATTTTAGAAACAGTTCATCATTTTCGCGCGATAGATTATGTGATTGATGTTGCCGAAGAGGAGTTGACGGAATCTATCATCAAACAACTGCACTATATCCTTAAGCATGATACAAAGGACTCGACTCTAAGCTGGTTTGCTGTTGGTGATTATAAGCGTAGGGGCAATATGGTTGGCGGGCGCGAGACCACAAAACCTAAAGATGTGCCGGCGCAGATGCGCTCGCTTCTAAGCGCATACAATGCAAAGGAAACGGCCACCTTAGACGATGTGATTGCGATGCATGCTGAGTTTGAATGTATTCATCCTTTTCAGGACGGCAATGGCCGCGTGGGACGACTTGTCGCGCTGAAGGAATGCCTGCGCCACGGCATAGTTCCATTTATCATTGAAGACTCCAAAAAACATTTTTATTACCGTGGGCTTTCGGAATGGAGAAACGAAAAAGGCTGGCTTGTAGATACCTGCCTTGACGGACAAGATAGCGTTGTTCGACTGCTCGATGCGCTAGAAATACCACATTTATGACGTTTGTTGGGAAGTCACTCTTCACGTGAAAATTGCGGATTCCGCGAAAATCTCATATAAGTAACTTTATATGTTTATGGCTGCTGTGGTATACTATCCATGAAAAAAATGCGGAAGCCGCAAAAATTTCACGGAGGGTATGGAAATGCAGTATGCGAGAAAGCAATATCTAGAGCAGTTGATTCAAAAAAAAGACAATGGGCGCATCAAGATCATCACAGGTCTGCGCCGCAGCGGTAAGTCCTACCTGTTGTTTACGCTTTACCGTCACTACCTTTTGGACTCCGGTGTTTCGGAAGACCAAATTGTGGGGCTTGCGCTAGATGAAATCGATAATGCAAAATACCGGAATCCGCTTGAACTGAACAAATTCGTAAAGGGACAAATTACGAACAAGAACAAACGATACTATGTGTTCCTTGATGAAATCCAGTTCGTGTCAGAGATTCAAAACCCTTATGTAGATGACCCCGGTGAAAAACTGACTTTCATTGATGTCATATTGGGCCTGATGAAGCTTCCAAATGTGGATGTGTATGTGACCGGCAGTAATTCAAAGATGCTGTCAAGCGACATCTTGACTCAGTTTCGTGATCGTGGGGACGAAATTCGCATCAATCCTCTTTCCTTTGCGGAAGTGTATGAAAACTATCCGGGTGACAAGCGCGGCGCGTGGCGTGACTATTACACCTACGGTGGTATGCCCCTTGTCTGGACAATGAGTACGCACGAAGAAAGAAGCCGCTATCTTCACGACTTGTTCAGTCGAACCTACATGAAGGATGTGCTAGAACGCCATAGGATAAAAAACGACGCGGAAGTTCTGGAAATTCTTTTGAATGTGCTGGCATCCGGCATCGGATCATTGACCAATCCGAGCAAGCTTGCAAATACCTTTGACAGCGAGCGGCACATGAAGATTGCGCCCGACACTATTGACACGTATATCGGATACTTTACGGAAGCGTTTCTGCTCCAAAAGGCAGA
>CAYNWQ010000005.1:0-16215 GCA_964400955.1 uncultured Gordonibacter sp.
GAGATTTCGGTATATACCGGGGTAGAGAACGGAAATCCTGTATCCGGAACGCTTGCATATTCGGGACAAACAGGATATGAGGAGTACTGTGGCTATCACACCATAGAGCTTAATAGCGCCGTTGCTTTGGCGGCGGGCACAAATTTCAGCGTGGTGGTTAAGCTTACAACCCCCGAATACGCCTATCCCATAGCGGTGGAAGCCATTATCGCCACCACGAACCCCCAATACAACGGCAACGGCGGTGAGAGCTATTACAGCGCCGATGGAAAAAGCTGGACGGATATTGTGGAGCTTGGGAAATATGCCATCAATCAGAAAAAAGCATCTCAACGTGCCTTATATACCACGAATGTCTGCCTTAAGGCATTTACCAATCCTCTGCCCGAAAGCGGCGAGGCTATAGGAAATGTGGACTTTTCGCTTTTTGAGGGTGAGGTCGCTCTTGGAAGCGAGCTTGAGTTTTCGGGTGCCGAAAATATACACTACACCGTGACACCTCTAGGCGGTGTAGAAGGGGCAGTTATGCAATACCGTGGCCCTATCACCATCAGTGAGCCTTGCACCATAACCGCGTGGGGCGAGAAAAACGGAAAGATAGGCAACAAGGTTTCGAAGACGTTTACAAAACAGGTTTCAAAGCTGCTTGAGCTTGCAATAAAAGCACAAGACAGTGGTGATATCACTTATCTTGACCTTGAAGATTTTGACATGGCTATTTGTTTTACTTTAGAAACCGATAAAGTTCTCCTTCGTCCTCGCGGAAAAGACATAATAACCGTTAACGGTACAGTTGTTGGTTCAGACGAATGGTCTGAGGAAATCGCCCTGAGAGCAGGAGAAATTAACGAAATTACGATAAAAACCGAAGGAGTAGGCAAAGAAGCATCTGTTTATACGCTGAAAATCTATGTTTGTCCCTTTAAATATGATTATCAAAACGAAACCGTTATTTTTGATGATGTGGCATACACTATAACTGATGCGGACGGCAACGAACTGAAAAACGGTGGCTCCGTTACGTCATATATTACCGAAGAGGGAGAAGAGGCAAAATCTCTGACGGTAAAAAACAATCAGACTGGTGAAACATTTGCCGCGCAGATTGAGCAAAGACCATCAGTTAGCTATTATGCGGTGGACTTTGAGAGCGAGTTGACTAATTCCTACTTCGACTCGACTATATCTGTGTCACATAGCGAGGACATGTCAAATTCAATGAGTATAGACGGATACTGGTGCTATGAGATTGAGCCCGAGGAAACGATTTACATAAAGCGCGGTGCCACAGACACTAGCTTTGCGAGTAGCGTATTCAAGCTAACTGCGCCCGCGCGCCCTGCGGCACCAAAGGCTGAAATTGAAGAAGTTGGCATAGACTATGTAGTTATATCGGAAGTCGAATGCGGACAGTACCGCATATCGCCAGACGGCGAGTGGCAGAGCAGCAACAAATTCGAGGATCTAGATTCTGATACCGAGTATACCTTTGAGGTGCGCTATGCTTGTACAGACGAAAGCTTTGCCTCATTCAGTAAAACGTTGAGTGCAACTATCCCCGCCACAGCGCAAGTCAAGG
This sequence comes from uncultured Gordonibacter sp., assembly GCA_964400955.1. Lineage (GTDB taxonomy): Bacteria > Actinomycetota > Coriobacteriia > Coriobacteriales > Eggerthellaceae > CAJFUR01. Next base: position 1,580 of record CAYNWQ010000005.1, read on the forward strand.
TCAGATATGAAGCGTACGGAATGACGGTTTATGAGGAAAATCAACGTTTCACCGAGGGCGAGAGTATTTGCTATCCAACTGAAGATTTGGTCGAGAAAGGGTATGTGTCTTTTGCGGCTGATAAATCGCAAGGAAAACCAATCACAATTAACAACGATAACGGTGTGTTAATTGCAGAACCGCAGGAAATCGTGTTTGAGATCACACCTACCATTAATCCTGCCGATTTTACGTATGCCGTCAACTATTGGACTGAGGACGGAAAAAAGATTTTGAGCCGCGAGTTTAATTTCACCCACACAGAAGAACTTGAAATTTCTGAAATTGAGGCACCCGAAGGCTATCTAATTACAGGAATGGTCGATTTTGGCCAGGATTATGCCGCAAAGCTTACCTATTACTTAGGCAAATGGTTTGTGTGGGGAAAGGAAATAAACCTCACGGTAGCTGTCGATCCGAACTATGTTTACGTGGATGATGAGGATGAAGATAATACAGGCGATACGACTGTCGTAGAATTCATCGTGGATGAAAATGCGGCGGCAATTACAGACGAAACAAAACTCCCGCAAACCGGCGATAACAGCAGCCTTGTCCTTTGGTTGCCACTGTTTTTTGTAAGTGGCGGCGCAGTTACAGCGTCAACGATTGCAAACAAAAAGAGAAAGCACAACAGATAACAGAACAGATTAAAAGCAAGGCGACTATCGAGGAGGTAGCCGCCTTGCTCATTGCTGCAGCGCACATCTAGCAGATAAACATCGCGTCGCCAAAGGAAAGCATGCGGTAGCGCTCATGTATGGCGTGCTCATAAGCGGCCATAATGTTTTCGCGGCTTGAAAAAGCGCTGACGAGCATCATAAGAGTTGATCTGGGCACGTGAAAGTTGGTAATGAGCGCGTCAACTACATTAAAGGTGTATCCCGGTAAGATGTAAAGAGATGTTGCTTCGCGATTGCGTGCGGTGACAGCGCCGGTGGGTGCAGCGGCAGCAGGTGTGACGCCGACGGGTGCAAGCTCGCTTTGCAGCTCAGTATCATCGTGCGCGGTGGTTTCCTCGCCGCTTTCTCTCGCGCAGTTGCGCGCCGTGCCGTTTGGCGCCGCCGTTGCGTCCCAGGCGCTTTCGAGACTGCGCACACTCGTGGTGCCTACAGCGATAACGCGACCTCCGCGTGCTCGTGTGTCGGCGATTGCTTGCACGGTGCGCTCGGGCACGGTGTAGTATTCCGTATGGATGATGTGTTTTTCGGGGTCATCTTCATCTACTATGCGAAAAGTATCGAGCCCAACTTCGAGCTCAACTGTTTCCCAGCCGGCACCTTTTGCTTGCAAACGCTCGATAAGCTCAGGCGTGAAATGTAGCCCCGCGGTAGGAGCTGCTGCTGAGCTTTCGCGGCGAGCGTATACGGTCTGATACATTTCTTCGTCACCGGCATAGTCTTTGATGTAGGGGGGAAGCGGTGTGTGCCCTGCTGCGTGCAGGGCTTCATCAAGAGAAGGCAAGTTTGTGGTCAAGCGCGCAACGCGCTCTCCTCGTTGCGCGCCGCGTGCCCAGTCGACGATTTCTGCTGAGAGCACGACCTCGCCTTTTGCGTCGCGAAAGTCCACGATGGCGCCCGTACCCGGCTTGAGGCGTTTCCCTGGTCGTACGAGTACTTCCCAAAAAGCAAGTCTATTTGTGCGAGGCTCGTTACCACCGCATTCGCGCAAAAGAAACACCTCGGCGCTGCCTCCTGTGCCACGCTTTGTGCCGAGCAGACGCGCGGGCATAACGCGTGTCTCGTTAGCTACGAGTAAGTCGCCTGGCTCTAGATACTCTACGATGTCGCGAAAGATGTGATCTTTGAGCGCCCCGGTTGAGCGATTCATAACAAGCAGGCGACACTCGTCGCGCACCGGTGCAGGTGATTGCGCGATAAGTTCGGGTGGTAGTTGATAGTCGAAATCACTTGTTTTCATGTTTGTATTTGCCTGCCTTTATAGGGATACTTGGTTTATGGATGCTTTTTCGCACAAAAACCCAATGTCAGTGGTGTGCAAGTAAGCATTATAAGTCACTTCTTCTGTTTGTTACTTTTTTTCACGGAGCGCTTTCAAGATTGCATGTTTGCGCGCTTGTTTGGCATCGTATGCTGCGCGTTCGGCTTTGCGCGCGCTGCGAGCGGCAGCTTCTTGTGCGTGCTTTTTGGCCTGGGATGCTTCTTTCTGCGCGCGGGCGGCGGCTCGTGCAGCTTTACGCGCATCTTGCTCTGCGGCAGCTTCTGCGGCAGAAAAGCGACATCCACAATAGTTCTGCCGGTACATGCCAAGCTCGCGGCTCTTTCTCGTAGCTTCATCGTAATAGGGTCGATAGTCTCTAAAGGCGCACGTTAGGCCCGCTTCATCGCAGACGCGCGCAAGCTCTTCGGCGATGATGTCGGTGTATTGATAGGGGCTTACGGTAAGAGTGGTGCCGAGTGCATCAAAGCCGTGTTTTGCTGCGTAGTGCGCAGCTTGCGCAAGACGCATGCGGTAGCAGGCACGGCAGCGCTGTGCGCGTGCGCTACGCGCTTCGGGCGAGAGATTGCCTACGGCTATGTCGGTATTAGTGGTTGTGCTAGCGGCCGCGGTCGCACTGGCGCTAGCGATCGCGGTCGTACTGGTGCTAGCGGCCGCGGTCGCACTAGCGCTGGAAACTTCGTCGGCACCCGCACTCGCATCGGCACCTTCAGTCATACCTGCACTTTCACGGCGTAGTTGCGCAAAGGCGGCAGCATGCTCATCGGCTACAAGGCCGTATGTTGTATAAACCTCTTCCCCTATACGACCAGCTGTCTTTTCCCATACGTCAGGGTCATAGGTGCCCTCTATTACAGGTACTTTTGCGTCTTGTGCCCATGCGTGCAGCGTGTCGAGCCTGCGTGTGTATTCATGTACAGGCGCGATGTTAGAGTTTGCGTAAAAGAGGGTAAGCTCGTGACCCTCTTTTTGCAAAAGGCGCACCGGCTCAAGCGAGCATGGCCCACAACACGCATGCAATAACAGTTTCATTTCCGTTTCCTCATAAAAGTATTTGACTGTCTTGCCAGGATAAATCAATCGCACAACTGCCGTGCAAAACAGCGCCTATCACTATACTTTGCCTTTTTGTTGTTGACATAAATAGTATCTGTTTTTACGTAAGCTTGGTAAAACGCCTAAATTACTTCTCAAAAAAATTGCTATACTTTTTTGGCTTATGGAGAGAAAGGTATTGAGCAGTATGGCTTTATTTGATTGTGAGATAGATGCGCAATGTGGGCATGCCCGCGCGCTTACGTATCAGACAGCGCATGGGCAGTTTCAGACGCCTATGTTTATGCCGGTGGGCACAAGCGCTTCAGTAAAGGGTATAACACCTGCTCAGCTGCATGAGCTCCAGTCTCAGGTTGTGCTTTCAAATACCTATCATCTTTCGCTGCGCCCGGGCGCTGAGGTAGTTGCCGAGGCGGGAGGCGTGCATGCATTTATGCACTACACAGGCCCTATGCTTACTGACTCAGGTGGTTTTCAGGTGTTTAGCCTTGCCGATACCTGCAAACTTGACGACGACGGTTTGACATTTCAGTCCATCTACGATGGCGCGCGTGTGCGCTGGACGCCCGAGGAAAACATGCGCATCCAAGAGTTGCTCGGTGCAGACATCGCTATGCAACTTGACCAGTGCGCGCCTTATCCGGCGACGCGCGAGTTTGTCGAGCGTGCGGTAGATCTTTCTTCCATGTGGGCTCGACGTTGTTTGGCTGCACATAAACGAGCTGATCAGACGCTTTTTGGCATCGTGCAGGGAGGCATGCATCTTGATTTGCGTCTCGAAAGTATTCGTCGTTTGCGCGAGATAGAAAGCGAGAGTCTTGATGCGGGGGGTAGGCGCTTTGGTGGCTTTGGCATCGGGGGGTACTCGGTAGGTGAGAGCCACGAGGTCATGTTTGAGACACTCGGTCAGGTGGCACGCGCTTTGCCTGAAGACCGACCGCGTTATCTCATGGGTGTAGGTAATCCTACTACTTTGGTGCGAGCGGTGCGCGAGGGTGTGGATATGTTTGACTGCGTGCTGCCTACGCGTACGGCACGCATGGGCACTGCTTTTTCGAGCCAGGGACGCATGAATCTGCGCAATGCAAAATACACGCATGATTTTGGACCGCTTGATGAGGCTTGTACGTGCTCGACCTGTCAAAATCACTCGCGATCTTACTTGCGCCATCTGGTAAAACAGGGCGAGATGCTTGGTGGTATCTTGCTGTCTATCCACAACTTGCACTATTTGTTAGACCTGATGCGCCGTGCACGTGCGGCAGTGTGCGCAGGTACCTACGAAGACTTTTATCGGGAGTGGATGGAAAGCCCCGCGGCAAACGACTACTAGGAGCTAGCTTGCGCGTGCGAGCTGCCTAGGAGCTTGCACGCGCGCGCGGCTTTGGCGTCGGATGTAGCATCGTAGTTGCGTGTAGGTTTGATTGCGCGTGCGGTTTATAGTCGCTGCACAAACGAGCTGTCACATGACCGTGCAAAACAGCAAGGCTTCTTTGCAAAGTTTACAGTCGCTGCGCAAATGAGCTGTCACATGACGCTAAAAGGTCGCAAGGCAAGCCCATTTCGTTCGAAATAACCACTTCATCGCGTTTAAACGTGCCTTTCACCTGGGCGCTTTTGACTATCTGTGCTACTTTTTCTATCTGCTCTACAGACAGCGGAGTAGAGCTGTGCACTGGCAAAGCCGTGACGCGTGTGGAAGTGCACCGAGTCGTGTCATGTGCAGACGTAGGCAAAGACGCGACGCGAGCGGGCGCAGACTGATTTGTATTGTCGTTGAGTAGGCTAACCGTACCTGTAAATGTTTGAAGGGGTGTTGCGGTGCCCGAGCGCTCGAGCGCTTGCAAATGTCCCTTTTCACATGCAAAGCCCACGTAGCTAAACGTTCCGTCATCTTGCGCGATGCGTGAGATTTTGCAACTGCGAGGGCAAAGCCCGCAGGTGTAGGTGTCAGCGCAGCTTTCAGTGGAGGGCACAATGCCACGCGGCAGAGAATGCTCTGGTATTTCTAAAAGAGCTAGGTCGTCTTTTGCTGGGTTCACATTGGTGTCATTTTCCCTAGAGGCTGTGCTAGTGGGTGAATTATTTTCGCTTGGCGCGGCGTCTGTATGCTTATTTTTTGCTTCGAAGGCCGCCTGCGCTGCTTTTTTCCCTACGCGGGCACCTTCAACAACGGCAGCATCAACTAAAGCATGGATTGAGAAAGCGTTTCCCGCAAAGTGTATAAAATCCGAGAGATTTATATCGCTCGAGCTAGACTGTGCCGCGTCAAGTAGTTCGGTGCGAGGAATAAGTCCAGCAGCTAAAAGCAAGGTGTCGCATGTAATTTTTTCTTCTTGAGACACGATGGGTAAGCCGGACTTATCGAGAGGGGCAATGCGCAGTGCCTCCACGCGACGTGTTCCCTCGACTGCAAGAACTGTCCAAGGCACGCGCACGGGCACGTTTAAGTCGCGCATACATTGCACGTAGTTGCGATGCAGACAGGTGACGTCGGCGCCTATGACCGAAGCGACGTTTGCACCTCGTATAATCAGTCTGCGCGCCACGATAGCGCCGATATCTCCAGCGCCTAGTATGACAACGTTTTCGCCCGGTAAAACATCGTCGACATTCATAAGGTGCTGCGCGGCTCCTGCGCACATGATACCAGCAGGTCGGCTGCCTACAATGCCAAGCGAAGCGCTGCTGCGCTCGTAACATCCCGTCGCGAGGACGATTTGCTGTGCAAAGAGGTCTTTTTCGTGCGCCGCGCCACTGCCTCGTATATTTGCGCGTACTCCCAAATCGCCTGATGGCATGCATGGCTCAACGGAAAGCGAGCGGACATCACACGAAAGAAAAACGTCCACGTCGCATGCATCTAGCATCTCCCAAAGGTCTTGGGCATAGGCAGGGCCTGTGAGCGACTTGCCTTTTGAGAATACCCCAAAGCCATCGTGTATGCATTGAGGCAAAATGCCGCCTGGATATGCATCTCGTTCAAGGAGCGCAACACGTGCGCCGCTTATGGCGGCACTGCGCGCTGCTGCCATACCTGCTGCGCCTGCGCCAACCACGGCTACGTCATACAAGCTGCCGTGCATGTCGTGTGCGCTGTGCACGTCGTGTGCGCTGTGTGCATCGGGCGCGCTGTGCACGTCGTGTGCGTTGCTCACATCGGAGTCGCTGTGCGGGTTACATGCGCAATCGTTAATCGATAAGATATGCATCGCTAGCCTCTTTTCTTTGGGAGATACAGCTGCGACCCTGCTTCGTTTTTGCATACTTCAGAGAGGGGTATACCTAGTTCATCTGAGATGATGCGCGCGATTATCGCCTCGCATCTCGATCCTTGACAGTTTCCCATATGTGCGCCGGTTCTGCGTTTTACGCCATCAATGTCGCGAGCTCCTCGTGCGATGGCAGAAAGAATTGCCTGCTTGCTTATGCCCTCACAGGTGCAAACAAGTGCGTCGTCTGCAGGTTTAGATGTGCACCCGTCTGCGTCAGCTCGCAGCGAGGCGCGCTCGCTCACCTCTAGCCGCAGCGAGGCGCTCTCTCTCATCTCCGTTCGCAGCGAGGCGCGCCGCGTGGGGTCGAATTCCTCGTTTTTTTCCACGTTATCCAGACAGCTCAGCACAAGTGCTGTGACGTATTTGCCTAGCTCCCACGCGCAGGTAAGTCCGGGGGTTTTTATGCCTACGAGTGAAACGAAGTCGGGGTGGCTTGTATCGTACTCTATGCAGAAATCCTGGATGCTTTTACCCGGCACAAAAGTGCCATCACCGAAAGGTATGTTTTGATACGCATCGATATCTGCTTCATTTTCCACCCATCGTGGGTTTGGGCGCAACCCAGCAAACGAGGCAATGACGCGTGCGTCAGCAAAGCCGGGCAATATTTTTTTAACGTCATTTTTTATCGAGCGTATACCCGCTGCTGTTACGGCAGTGTCGTATATGCTGTCTGCTTTTGTCTTTGTTCCGCCGATGATGACATGTCCATCTACGCACGGTATAGCTGTCGCCTTTTTGCCTTTTTCCGAACTTTCGTAAAAGATGACATGAGACAACTGCCGCGAAGACAAACTGTCATAAACAAGGTATTCCGCCTTGCTTGCTGCGATACACACGCGGCTAAAACCAGCAAGTCGAGCAATTTTGTCGGCGTGGATGCCGGCGCAGTTTATCACAGTGCGCGCGTGTATGACAGCTCCATTGCTTGCTTCAAGTGTGTAGTATTTTGCTCCGCGTGTTATAGATGCCACCTCTGTGCCAAAGCGAAATGCCACATCGTGCGCAGCAGCGTTTTCGGCTGCGGCGATACAGAGCTCCCATGGCATGACGGTCCCGACACTTTGTGACCACAATGCTCCGAGTGCGCCGTGCGCAAGAGCTGGTTCGATGTCGCAAGCTTCATCTCCTTTGACGAGGTGCATGCTGCTTACTCCATTTTGCACTCCTTGCTCATATTTGGCGCAAATTTTTTGATAAGCTTCAGGATCAAAAGCAACCATGAGGCTTCCACAGCGAGAAAATGCTACACCGAGCTCGCTGCACAGGTTCGCAAACTCTCTGTTTGCTCGAACCACCATGCGAGCTTTCAGGGACTTTGGCTTCATGTCATAGCCTGCGTAGACGATAGCTGAGTTTGCCTTGCTTATGCCGGTGCATACATCTTCACGCGCTTCAAGTACGCAAGCGTTTACCTTGTAGGCGCTTAGCGCGCGGGCTGCAAAACATCCAATCAGGCCGCCGCCAATTACTGCGACGTCATAGATTGATGTAGTTGTCGTATCTTTCATTTCACATCACCATCTGTAGGGAAAAGGTCAACTATATGCTGCGTGTTGTGCTCTAAATCTGCAACGAGCAGTTTTCCGTAGAGCGCTTCGCCTTTGCCAGTTAGCACTTTTATGCATTCTGAGACCTCAAGTGCTGCTGCAAATGCAGGTATAAAGGCAGGATTGCCCTGAGTTTTTTCGATGCCAGTATTAACACCGTTTGGGTAAATCAGGGCAAACGCGCATGAACCCGGTAGGATAGTAGATACCTGCGCGCACCAGCCTCCAATTGCTCCATGCACCAGCACGATATTGAGCGCAGAGCAACATTTTTCTACAGCGATACGTGCCTGATATGAGTCAAGGGCGTCAACAACAATATCGCAGCCTTCAAGCAGCTCGCGAGCATTGTCACGCCCAAGCTCCTTATCATAGCAAATCGTTTTGACTGTGGGGTTGATGGTGGCAACGCGTTGTGCGGCGATCTGTACCTTGCGACATCCTATGGTATCTGCGTTTGAAAGCAGCTGTCGATTTAGGTTTGTTATCTCAAAAGCGTCGCAGTCAATTAAAACGAGTGTACCGACGCCTATGCGCGCAAGCATTTCTACCACATATCCGCCAATTCCTCCGCAGCCGCAGACGGCAACGCGTTTTTTGGCGAGCAGGTCTTGTTCGTCTTTTGAAATAGCCATTTGATTGCGCGCGTAGCGGTCGATATATTGAACTTCATTAGTTGCCATCTCTTTCTCGCCTCCTAGTTATGCTCTGTAAAGTTACTCTTATTTCTGGGTTTTGCCAGCAGGCGCTTTATCTCTTCTTCAGACATATATTTTTTCCCGTAATCTATTTCTGCCGTATTGCTGATTGCTTCGAGCACCTGGTCATAATAGTCAAAAGCATACCATCCGTTTTCGATCTCTGTACCGTTAGCGCGTGCAAGCGAATGGGTGATTTGCGAAGCGGAATACAGTCCGTCGGTGCGAAAGCTCAAAAGCGATGCGAGTAAATCGGCAATATAGCAGAGCAAGCAGTGCGCTTTTACCTGCTTTTCCCACGGAATATCTTTTAATGGCTTTTGAGTTTCGAAAGCAGAAGGCTCAAAAATTTCTTTTGTATAATGCAGTAACTGATAGATGCTTGCGTTTTGGATAATGGAATTTTGAGTTTGCGATGTGACGAGCAAACGGTATCCATCAGCCCAATTACCTGAAAACTCATTGCTGTCTGTAAGCCAATCAATTTCTGGCGATTCAAATACTGACGCTGTGGTTGGCGCACGTAATGTGCGACGCATTCCTTCTTGCCGTTTTGACCAGAGGGCTATTTGTCTTTCAGGCAGTACTCGTCGCGAAATATATTTTCCTCGTCCTATTTCAACACGACGAGTAATTAAGCGTTGTTTGCTGCGATAGCTGTCATCGCCATGTGAGTCATAGCCATCTGGCGACATCATCCATTTGCGGGTTTCCGGTGCGCATTCTGTGGGAAGTAAGCCAAATAAGTAATCACCCTTTTTTGTAATTTGAGCAATTGTCTCGTCGGAGGCAGATGCTCCTTTAGCGGCGATAACAACAATCTTTTTTAATGTTGGGTGATGGTCTGTGAGAAGGTCAAGCACGTAGGCAGGGTTTACGTGTCGACGCAGGCGGTTTTGGTAATCACTTCCAAAAAAGACGCTATATGATATGGGGAATCTGTTCTTGTCAAACAACATGCCCACTTGTACCATTGAATCGAAATACTGAAATTCATCGGGTGCGGCATCTGCGGCAACTTTGCTTCCCACAGCAGCCTCGGCATTCGTATCAACTTTGACGTACGCAGCAGTTTTGGCGTTTGCAGCAGCCTCGGCATCTGCGGCAACTTTGTCGCAGTAAAAATTGACGATTGCGAGATATCCTGTCGAGTCGCTCAGTATCCCCATTTTTTCGACATGTCGTATAAGCCACAGGTGTATATCGGTATCAACAAGAGCTGCAAACTCTATGGCTGCAATCATCTCGCTGTAAGTAAAATCAAAGGGTACCAAAAAATCGTCCTTGTGGTTCCACGCTCGGCTTAAATCTCTGGTGCCACCAAGGTATATGTATAACAAACACTCGATGATTTTATCGAAAGGCACGTCAAGGTGCGCGCGTGTGGCTTTGCGTTTCAGATATGCGTCAAGTCCGAGCTCCCTATAGATAGTGCGGTAAGCATAAAAACCCATGTTTTTTCTTATAAGTGACTTTGTCTGAAGACGTTTGTTGGGGTCCAATAAAACAGTTTGCTGTATTTTATCGTGCGTGTATTCATTTTCCAAACGCTTTTTCTCGCGCATGCAGTAATCAATGGCATCGTCGTGCTTCTTTTCTAGCTCATCTAGATAGCCAAGCGATTTAACAGTCCTGCTGCGTGGTGCACCATGGCTATCGCGATATGATTGCGTAATAGCCATATAGGTGCGTCCGTTCGCTGTTTTTGTTCGCTTAAGATACATTGCCACCAACCCTTTTATATACCGATCCTACAATAGCGTCCTTTAGGTGCTCGTGCTATCATGCCGATACATTGCACTACATATAATACCCGTTCTTTTATGTCTCAGATTTATTATTTTAGAATCGCGAAAAACCCACTAGATTGGAGGCGTTATGAAATTTGTAAAAGTTCATCTCGATACACGCGTCATTGAGGAAGAGGAGTTTGTCCAAAAAGATTACGGCTTTTTTGGAGGGCGTGGACTTATAGCTCAGCTTCTCACTGATTTTTGCGAGCCGACTTGCGACCCACTTGGGTCCGAAAACCCGCTTATCTTTACGACGGGATATTTTTCTGGGACAGCTCTTTCGTCAAGTAATCGACTTTCCGTGGGCGCTAAAAGCCCTCTGACTGGCACTATCAAAGAGTCTAACTCGGGTGGTACTTTCTCGCGTCGTATGACCGAGCAGGGCTTAAAGGTCGTTATGTTTTTGGGGCAGTCGCCTGACTGGGTGATGGTGCATGTTGACGAAAATGGTGCATTCGATTTCATCGATGCGACGCAATATATGGGGGAGTGGAACTATCCTTTTCATGAGGCAATAGTGGAAAAATACGGCGAACACGTCGGGTGTGCGTCAATCGGTCCTATTGGCGAAAAACTAGGCCATATTGCCTCTATTGCCGTCAATGAGCAGGGCACAAATTATCCTTGCCGACTTTGTGCTCGCGGAGGCATGGGTGCGGTCATGGGTTCCAAAAAGATAAAAGCGTTTATCATAGAGCGCCCGGTTAAGGCTTATAAAATTGAAATGACGCCTGAGCAGAAAGATGAATTCCGCAAGCTCAATAAAGTAGTTACTCAGGCAATACGCGACAATCCTTTGACTGGTCAAGCGATGCCGCTTTATGGTTCTGCTGCCGGCGTGGATACCACAGGTAAAATGGGTGCGTTGCCTTATAAAAATTTCTCTGGTGAGTTTGCACCTGACTGGGAACGTTTGGGCACTAAAATGTGGCGCAATCGTTTGCTGCAGCATGGTGGGGAAGGTACGATTCCTTGTCAGCCGGGCTGTGTCGTGCGCTGCTCAAATGACTTTAATGACGAGCAAGGTAACCATCTTTCAGCGGGCATCGAGTATGAGACAGTAGCTCTCATGGGACCAAACTTGGGGATTTTTGACCCTCAAGATGTCGCAACACTTGACCGTCTATGTGATGACATGGGACTTGACACTATTGATATGGGTAATGCCTTATCGGTCATGATGGACCAAGGCGTTTTGCCTTATGAGGACGCACCTGCTGCGATAGAGATGTTGAAGTCAGTTATCGATGACGATTCTGAGTATGGTCCTGTATTGCGTGATGGATGTGGCGCAGTTGCTGACTATCTAAAGGTGCTTGATAAGGATGGTCCTGTGCGCGTAGCTGTTTCTAAAAATCAAGCTTTTGCCGCTTATGACCCGCGCATTTTGCGTGGCTATGGTCTTACTTGGGAAAGAGGTCCTATGGGAGCCGACCACACCGCGGGCTCTGCAGCTACCTATATCAAAACCATGACGCCAGTTCAGCAGGCAGATTATTCGCTGGCTATGAACTGCTCGTGCGATTGCTGTATGTGCTTGTTCCCCTGGGCTGCTGTGACCTATAACCCTGAAGCAAAAGCTGCCCTTGCGCGTATGGCGGGCATTCTTGCAGGTCTTGAAGAAGGTCCAGGTCCCGATATGTGGCTTGAAAATGGCACAAAAATCTTGAATCTCGAGTATGCTTTCAACGAAAAAGCCGGGTTTAGTCATGACGACGATATGTTTTATGGTGGAAAGCGCAACTTCATGTATACTGAGCCTGCCGCTGCAACGCAGGCGGCTTATTGGTCGATTCAAGATGGAGAGCCTCCGCAAGCAAGCGGTCCTGCAGTGGATCCTTCAAAGATTGCAAAGGAGGCAGGAGAAGAAGCCGGTGAATAATATGGTAGCTAATGATGGGTTGGCAATAACATGTCGGCTAATGATAGGTCGACAATAATATGGTAGCCAAAGTGGCACCTATGCATATTACCATTAATGGGCACACGCAGGAGATACCTTGCGGCTCGTCTCTTGCGTGTGCCCTTGCGCTTTTTTCTCCTTATGGCGACGAGGCCTGTGTAGTGCGCCTAAATGGTGCTGTGTACAAAAGTATCGATGCCCTCGACGATATTACCTTGCACGCAGACGACATCATCGAGATTTACCCGCTTGTTATTGGCGGATAGAAAACGACGGGTAAATCTCGATAATCTGTTTTTAATCTTTAAGAGTGTTTGACGACTCTCCCGGTTTATGAAAGCCCCTTCACGCATTGGGTCATCAACAAACTTTGTTGTTTGACGACTCCTCCAGTTTATGAAAGCCCCTTCATTGCCTCTGTGTTTTTTTGCGCCCGTAAATCCTCCATGTATTTTTCCGTCAAAGGATATGCAAAAAACAGCACCGATGCGACAAGAGTCGGTATTGATACCCCATAGATAAACAACTGTGAAAGACGCTCGACAACGTCTGACGTAACGTTGCTGGCGTCAAATCCGATAGCTACCAGCCCAAATGCTGCAATAATAGACCCAAGTACAGAAGCCACCTGGATTGATAATCCTCCAATAGAAAAGGCAAACGCACGGGCACGAGAACCGTAACGAATCGAACTATATTCTGCAATGTCGGCAATGAACGCAGGAACGAGTGTTGAACAGATAATGCTTAAGAAATGAAAAGCTGCCATTAATGCAATAAATGCCGGAGCATTCGTTTTTGTTACAAGCAGCGCAAGCATGCTTAAAACCGATAAAAGTGAGCCTATAATAAACGTTGTTCGTTTGCCAATTCTGTTAGCAATAGGTTTAACAATAAGCGCACCCAAAAAAGCAACCAAGAAAACAAGCGTCATATAAAGAGTAACTAAGCTAGGATCACCAATTACATAATTAATGTAGTAAACAATAAGCACACCATCAAGAGTAAGAACCGCACAACGTAAAACCATCGAAACAAAGAAAACTACCATGGGTTTATTTTTTAGCGTGACAAACATATCTCGAGCTGAAAGTTTCGATTGTTTGGTGTCATCGCGAGATTGCCCGTTGTTTGCTTGAGAGGTGTCTTCGCAGGCGGTAGCGTTAGCTGCTCTCATAGTTTCAGCGTTGTCTTTATTTTTCGTAATAAAGTAGACAGCCACATATCCTGCAACTGCTATGCTTCCAAATACAATCGCTATCGCTGTATAACCGCTAGATACTTCTGTTGCTGAGAAAAGACCCAAAATTGCTGATGCAGCTATCATGTAAACAACACGTGCTATAGCTCCCATCTGGGCAGAAGCAGAAGTAAGTGCAAGTTTATCTGCCGGCGTTTTCGACAGAGGGTCCATCAGTGCGCGATGCGCAACCCATGCGATAGAATAGCCCAACCAGTACACAAAGAAAAAGATGGTAAAAACGACCGCATAAGCTTCAACGGATAAATGCAGATCGGTAAACATGAGTGAGCCACCGATAAAAAATATGATTGATCCAATGAGCGCCCATAGTCTAAATCTACTGTTTTTAAATTGAACTTTATCTATCATCACGCCGGCTATAGGCATGGTGACACATTTAATGACAGTTGTAGCAGTAACAACCGTCGCAGCTATTGCGGTAGGCAAAAGGGCGATGTTTGTTAGAAAGAAAGATAAATAATAGGTAACAAATGTCAAGAGAAAGTTAATGCCAAATTCTGCGAGACCATAGCCGTATTGCATACGCAAAGATAGCGTGGAAGACCGAGTCATTTTCTCGCTCGTTTTTTCTGCAGCCATAACCAGCCCCTCTTTTCTTTTGCAAATATGCGGAGCGGCGCTTTTGTAGTCGCGCCGCCCCGCATATCTGCTTAATTACTTTTAGTACAATCACTTTATCTGTTCATTAATTTGAACCTCAAGTAAGAAGCCTATTGAACCTTATGTTTCAGGTATCTTATTGTTTTGCAATAAGGTGCTTCTCGTTACACGCCAAAGAAAATGTCATGAAAATATTCCCTTACATAATCAGCCCCATGATCTTTTACCCATAGCTGTGTAGATACACCATTTTGATCGATAAGATCATCAACGTATTGACGCTGAATAGCTGCTTGAGCTGCTTTGTTTTCTTCAGATAACAACTCTGTTGCTTTTTCTTGCTCAATAAAAATCTTCATAGTATCGATAAGGTTTTGGATACATGCCTGATCGCGGTCAAATGTGCGTTTCTTAGAAACATATACGGGACGAATAGGGTCATAAAAGCACGGTTTTGTTGGAATATCGACAACGTCACCAATATCTTTAAAGCATTCGG
>CAYNWQ010000006.1:0-16203 GCA_964400955.1 uncultured Gordonibacter sp.
CCCCAGATGACGTCTCGTCAGCTACCCCGATTAATGTCTTGTCAGACGTGCCGCGAAGCGCCGCAATACGGGCAGCATTTCCTGCTTCACGGATATGCGCAATAGCATCTGCAGGGTCAGGCGCACCAAAAACTGCGTTACCACACACAACCACATCTGCACCCGCCGATGTCACTCGACCGACAGTTGCGCTACCAATACCTCCATCGAGCTGTATGAGAGGTGAGCACTTATGCTCTCGCGCGAAAGTCGCAACTTCAAGCGTGCGGCACTCGCTACCTTCTATATAGCTCTGCCCGGAAAAACCCGGCTCTACACTCATGACGAGCACCATATCGAGCGCTGTAATATAGGGCAGCACGCTGTCAATCGAAGTCTTTGGCTTTACTGCAAGTGCCGCGCGCGCACCGGCTGCGTGAATGGTTTCGATTGCCATACGTGCCTCTTCTTCGTTTTTAAGCGACTCGATATGCACCGTCACCATATCAGCACCTGCGTCTAAAAACCACGGCAACTCGCGCAGTGGGTTATCAATCATTAGATGCACGTCAAGCGGCAAAAATGTCGTACGTTTCAGCTGTTTGACGAGAGGCACACCAAAGGTAAGATTGGGTACAAAATGCCCATCCATCACATCCACATGCACCATATCTGCCCCCGCCTCTTCGATTAAAGCAAGGTCGCGCTCTAGATTGATAAGATTTGCCGAAAGAATAGATGGAGCAATTTTTACCGGCTCAAACATAAATGCCTCCGCTTTCTTTGTTTGCGTTGCATGCTTTTCTTTTTTTCAAATATACGCTATCTCTGCGTCATCTATGCGACATCTACTAACACACCCATTAGTCCCCCACATAGTCTCTTTGAGAAGCAGTTTAGTCATTATAGCCAAACATTTCAAAACAAAGGTTATAATAAAAGTAATTTAACAAAGCTGTTCGGCCGGAAGGAATCTGATGACTGTTCAGGATTCGACGTATTATGTATACCCTACGCCTCACGGGGCGATAACCATCGCAACGAGCGATGAGGCTATAACATGTGTTGCCTTTGGCGACATTGTGCTTGAGGGAATAAAAAAGCCCAGCGAGCTTTCCAACCGAGCAGCTAGCGAACTTCAGGAGTATTTTGCTGGCAAACGCCACGAATTTGATTTGCCCCTTGATCCAAAAGGCAGCGTTTTTCAAAGAGCTGTCTGGTCAGAGATTGAGCATATCCCCTACGGGCAATCAATGACAAGCTCAGAAATCGCAGGTATGCTTGCGCGGCATTCGGCTATGCGCGCCGTTGGTTTTGCGGCGAGGCGAAACCCCATAGAGATACTTATTCCGAGCCATCGTGTCGTCAACGCACACGGACAGGCACTCGGTGTTGATAAAGTGTCTCAGTTGAAATTTGCTTTATTGGAGTTTGAAAAACGCAATTTGTAGCGAAAGCTACGGCTCTAAATCCCATAAAACTCTGTCTTTAGAGGACGCTTTGCCAAAGCAGCGACAGCCTCGTGTACGTCCGCGCCTTCCCAGACAATACCGCGCACCACACTCGCGATAGGCAACTCCACCTGCTCACGCTCAGCGAGTAGAGCGATGGTTTTACACGCAAGTGCACCCTCGGCGACCATATGGGTTTCTTTTTCGAAATCAGCAAGTGTTTTCCCGGCGCTCAACATCTCCCCAAGACGGCGGTTGCGCGAATGGCGCGACATACACGTCGCTACCATATCTCCAGCACCCGCAAGCCCCATACAGGTGAGCGCCTGCCCACCACATGCAACCACCAGCCTGCTCATCTCTGCTAGGCCGCGCGTAAGCAAAAGTGCTGCGGTATTATCGCCATAGCCAAGCCCATACGACACACCCACCGCAATGGCGATAACATTTTTAAAAGCAGCGCAAAGCTCGCATCCGCACACATCTGTGCTCGTGTAGGTGCGAAAAGTCTCAGTCGCAAAAAGGTCTTGGAAAAAGCGTGCTGTTTCATCAGATGCACTTGCGATGACAGTGGCAGCAGGCACCCCACGCACCACTTCCTCGGCATGATTTGGCCCAGTAAGCACAGCGAAACGTGCAGGGTTGCCCATCTCAGCTGCCATCACTTCCAATGGCAAAAGACCACTTTTAGCTTCGACGCCTTTTGAGCAAACGACAACCGGTATGTGCCCAGCGACTTTTGTTGCAAGCATCACAGCGACCTCACGCAAAACGCTCGACGGCGTCACCACGACCACCGCAGAAGCGCCCGTGAGCACTTCATCATAAGAGCTTGAAGCCTCTATGCGGCTCGAAAGTTCACATTCACTCAGATAACGCGGATTGTAGTGAGTCTCGTTGATAGCACACGCCACTTCTGCCTTGCGCGCCCAAAGACCGACCTCGTGTCCGCCTGTGGCCAAAACCTGAGAGAGCGCCGTACCCCACGAACCTGCACCGATTACAGCAACTTTCATCGGGCGTCTCCTATCTTGCGCTCACAGCCGCCGCGCAAACGCGCGATGTTTTCGCGATGTGCCCACACAACCGTCAACGCAGCGATTGTGCACAGCATCCACGCTGGCCATGCGCCCCAAAAAATCCAGAGAGCCAAAAAAGGACAAGCAATCGCACTGGCGATAGAACCCGCAGACACATAACGCGTCGTAGCCACCACGACGATAAATACCGCAAGCTCAATTACGGCACCCACAACCCCAAACACGATAAACAAAGCACCGATAGCAACCGCGATACCTTTTCCACCCCTAAATCCAAGCCACGGACTAAAGATATGTCCATACACGCATCCCAAAAAAGCGATAGCAAGCAAAGTATCTCGGCTCGCAAGCAATGCGCATGCGTGCGCACCAGCAGCAAGCAACGCGCATGTATCAGCACCAACACGTCCCATGAGTACATACGCGCCAAGAGCGAGCGCGCCCGACAAAAGCCCTTTTCCAAAATCGAGCACAAACACACTGATACCGCCTGCTCGTCCAAAGGTGCGCATGGCATTAGTCGTGCCGATATTTCCGCTACCGTGAGCGCGGATGTCGTCATGGAAAAACACACGCGAAATGATAACACCCCACGGGATAGAGCCTAAAAGAAAAGTGACAACAAAAAGACCGAGCGCGATAAGTGCAACTTGCATATCAACCTGCATTGTTGCTAGTCCTTTCGCTTAAATTTCAACACAACCGGTGTACCCTCAAGATCAAAAGTCCGGCGCAACCGGTTTTCCAAAAAACGCTCATAGTTATCATCCACAAGCTCAGGATGGTTTGCAAAAAAGCTAATGTGTGGCGGGCAAGTCTTGGTTTGGGTTACGTATTTCATGCGCAAAATACGTTTTCCTTGAGAAACCGTGTGACCGGTATCACGTATCTCAGCAAGCCAAACATTGAGCTTGTTGGTAGGAATCGTTTGCGTGTAGTTAGCATAGACCCTATCGATTACATCCCAAATGCCGTCAACTTTTTTGCCCGTCAATGCGCATACCGACACTACCGGAGCATAACCCACAAACATCATACGGTCGGCGATGCGCTCGCGTATCTCGGCTTTTTTCTCAGGTCCTTCTACGAGGTCCCATTTGTTGAGCACGATTATCATAGCGCACCCGCGCGCTGCAGCATAATTTGCCACACGCTGGTCTTGGTCGGTAAGCCCAATCGACGCATCGATTACAAGCAAAGCAACGTCAGCTCTGTCAATCGCACGCATAGCGCGGACAAAGCCGTAGTATTCCACGTCTTGGTTAATTTGGCTTTTGCGGCGCAGACCTGCGGTGTCAACGATAGTGTAGTGTTTGCCATCGCGCTCAACCGGTGTGTCTATAGCATCCCTCGTCGTGCCAGCCACATCTGACACAATGGAGCGCGTACGCGAGGTCAAGCGATTGGTAAGCGAGGATTTGCCCGCGTTTGGCCGACCTATGATAGCGACATTGATAGATGCTTCATCCTCGTCAGGTTCGGGTAACTCACATGCGCGTAAAGCATCGACTACCTCGTCGAGCAGATCTCCCGTACCATGCCCATGCACCGCCGATACTGGCCATGGGTCTCCAAGTCCAAGCTGATAAAACTCCCATATCGCGTCGTCATTGTTAGGAGTATCGAGCTTATTGACCGCCAAAAACGTCGGTTTCTGAGCGCGCCTCAAGATACGCGCAACTTCCTCATCATCTGCGTTGATACCCGTTTTACCATCCACGAGAAAAATGATGACGTCGGCCTCACGAGTAGCCTCGAAAGCCTGAGAGCGAATTGAACCCTGAAATGCATCGTCGCTACCCATCTCGATACCACCCGTATCAACAAGCATAAAACGCATGCCATTCCAGTCGGCTTCATGGTATGAACGATCGCGTGTAACACCGCGCATTTCGTGTACGATGGCCTCATCGGCCTGAGCAATGCGATTAACCAGTGTCGACTTTCCCACATTAGGGCGGCCGACCACCGCAACTAAAGGTAAGGGCATGATAGTTTCCTTCTATTTATGAGAGTGCAGCCACAAGCGCACTTATTTCCGGCAGAAAATCTGATGGATTACAGGATACCACGTGCAGAGGCCTATCAAGCGCAGATGACATATCATCCGCACTCATATCATCAAGCGTGAGCCCGTCGTCGTTAAAAATAACATTAGGGATACAAATGATATCGTCACACGCGCATGTGCGCAATGCACGCACGATGTCACACCCGCACAAAAGACCGGTCACATCGACGTTGCCGCCAAAGAAATCGTTTTGCACGACGAGCGGCGAAAAGACTTCCTGCAAGGGGCTTCTCGACAAAAGCCGGCCGAGTTGGGGCTGCATGGCGCCGCCTACGACATAACACACGCGCACACCCGCGCGACGCAAAGTCTGCACGCACGCATCTGCTGAACCATTTTCGTGAGCAAGTCGCCAGTCGTCCACGTAACTGCGAATAATACCGATGCCGTCTTCAAAAAGGCTGAAATCGCCATAATGACTGGTTGGCGGCAAGTTTTCTAGCAGCTGCTCGCCAAAAGCATTGCGATAAAACTCATCTGCAGCAAAAACCCAAGATGTAGCACGCTCTGCAAGCGCGCGCTTTTGAAATGGCTCGATAAGCGAGAGCACCGCACGTGCAGCTTGTGGGTCATTAAAACTCTCGTTAAAACCACCTTGGTGTTTCGTGAAACCTAAAGGCACGATACCGACATTAACAATACCTGGATGCGCATAAGCCCACTCAAGCGTGCGCGCGAGCACTTCCCCATCATTTTCGCCCGGCACAAGCACAATCTGCGTATGAAACTCAATACCCGCCGCACACAGTCGCTCGAGCACCTCAAGGCCATGCGGGGCATGTTTTCCAATGAGTCGCGCACGCACATCGGCATCAGTTGCGTGCAAAGACATACGCAAAGGTGAGATATGCTGCTCTATAATGCGTGCTTCATCGGCGGCGGTAAGGTTAGTAAACGTAACAAAAGTGCCCGATAAAAAGCTCAGCCGAAAGTCATCGTCACGCAGAGAAAGCGAAGGTCGCATGCCGCCTGGCAGCTGCCGCATAAAACAAAACGTGCAAGCATTTCGACACTGCTTCACGCCATCAAATATCACGCCATCAAATTCAAAACCCCAGTCGGCGCCCGGGTCACGAAAAAGCTCTACCTCGCCAGTATCTCCATCAAGGTCGATATATAAAACCGTGATGTCATCTTCACAGCTCAGCCAACGCCAATCTATCAAGTCGCGCACAGGTTGTCCGTCAACTGCGCAGATATAGCACCCCGGCTCAAACCCGGCGTCATCTGCGGGACTTTCTGGCAAGATGCGCTCTATACGTGCCCGCGGAAAAGAAGCATTTGACGCGCGCCCGTTTATCGCGCACTTACTTGCTGCACTCTCGTTTGCCACGCATTCATCTGCTACAGACTTGTTTGTCACACACCGCGATGTACGTTCGCTTTCGCGAGCCGCTCGCTCAATATCAATTGACGGATAGCTACTCATAACATTTCACCCATAAGCAATAGTATTAAAACATGTCACCCACGCGAAAGATTGGCTCTTTATGCACAAATAGCTCTTAAAACCTACAGCAACTCGAGGGCGCTGACGAGCATCTCGATATGAGAAACAGGAGTAGATGCGCCCGCAGTCACTCCTATCGTTTCACATCCCGAAAACCACTCTGGATTTAGCTCGTTGACTGATTCTATATGATGAGTATTTTCGCAAATCGCAGAACATATTTCGGCAAGGCGCGAAGTATTCGACGAATTACGCCCGCCAATAACCACCATCGCATCAGCCTCTTCAGCAATGTGCGCTGCTTCATCTTGGCGCTGACGCGTCGCAAAGCAAATGGTATTTTTTACCACCGGCTCGATACCACGCTCACGCATCGCCTCAACCATCGCATCGAGCCGCTCACGCGGTTGTGTGGTTTGCGATACGATGCCAACCGGTTCGTGCAGCTCGCAGGTAAGCTCTTCGGGAAAAGTCGCCACATCAACTTCTCCACCTGCACGCCGCACACGCGATACGAGCCCCTCCACTTCGGGATGCCCCTCCTCGCCTACTACCACAACATGGTATCCCTCACGTGCGAGCTGAACTGCCGCCGACTGTGCACGTGCAACATGAGGACATGTCGCATCTATTATCTCAAAGTCGCGACTGGCAACTTCTTCGTAGACCTCTGCCGTGACGCCATGGCTGCGTATGATAACGATACCTTGCGGGATATCGTCAACACTCTCTACTACATGCACACCTTGTTCTTCGAGCTCAGACACAACCTCAGGATTATGGATAAGTGGTCCTAAGGTATAAGCCTCACCGCCGTCCATAATAGAAGCTTGCGCCATATCGAGTGCGCGCTGCACCCCATAGCATGCTCCTGCATGTTTTGAACGAATTACTTTCATGAAGAGCTCCCTTCCCTTAAAGAGCCATCTCCCCTCTCGTTTATTTTTTCAAGCGCAGCAACCACTTCGCTTGACGTATGCTCTGGCAATGGATGCTTTGCAAACACTTCAGTGAAGTCCCGATTATCGGGAAAAAGCGCACACATGTCAACTTGCGTACGATTTACTCGCCCCGACAAGGCAAAGCACTCACGCATCGCATACCACGTGCACGCTTCCAATCTGTCTGCTTTCGGCAAAAAATCAAAATCACAAAGCAAAACAGGATTACCAAACTCAATAGTAATCTTAGGAAATCTAAAAAACTTGCCTTTTTGTTTTACAAGCTCAGCATTGCGCACGGTCATAGGCAATATCGGCACCTGCCCACCCATACGAGCTACAAAAGCAGCACCCGAGTGCAACTGCGGCTTAAGCGAACCTTTTCCGCGACGCGTACCCTCAGGCAATATACCCACAAGCTCATTATTTTTCAGCATGCGTGCCGCACGCTTAATGGAGGTACGATCAGCAGCATCTCGCGTAACCGGAAAAGCACCCACTCGTGAAAGAAGCTGTCCGACCAGCCCATGTCCGTTATCGAAAAGCGTGTCTCTGCCCATAAAACGAATCCACTGACTCGGGCGTGCAGCCAGATACATAAAAGCCACGTCTAAAAATGACGTGTGATTTGCGACAACTACAACTCCACTTTTATCTTTAAAAGCACGCAAGGCCTCGCGATTATCCACACGATAGCGAAAAATAATCTTGCACAAAAAAGCAATGATAGCCCAAAGTATATTTCCCGCCCAGTGCGGTATCTGCTTTTCTTTCGACGTGCCACCGAGTGGCATGTCCCACATTTTTTCGTAAGGCAAAAACACGAGAACAAATCACTTTCTAGCCTTGTTTGCGAGAGCGCAAATCTCATCGATAACCTCTTCGATATAGTGAGAGGTCGAGTCAATATGCACTGCATCTTCGGCCGGGCGCAAAGGTGCTACTGCACGAGTCGAGTCGCAGGTATCACGACGACGCAGGTCCGCAAGCACTTCTTCATAGTCAATAGAACCTACGCCGCGATCGACATTTTGACGCACGCGCCTATGCGCGCGCTCTTCATCTGATGCCGTAAGAAAAATCTTGACTTCTGCCTGTGGAAAGACAACCGTACCAATATCGCGACCCTCTACCACATAATCACCCGCATTACCTATGCGGCGCTGCTGCTCAAGCAATGCTGCACGCACCGCAGGTGTTGCCGAGACTGGAGAAACCGCTTTATCAATCTCTGCCGTGCGAATATCTTGGGTAACTTCTGTACCACCGATAAACACGCGCTTTGGCAGCGGGTCTCCTGCGTCATGGCCGAAACTGATTTCGTAGTCTTGCGCGATACGGCCTAGCGCCTCTTCATCGTCAAGTGCAACACCAAGCTTTAATGCTTGCCAAGCAACTGCACGATACATCGCTCCCGTGTCAAGGCATGAAAAGCCTAGTTCTTTAGCAACTGCTTTCGCGACGGTTGATTTACCTGCACCCGAAGGCCCATCAATTGCAATTATCATTTCTTAAACCTTCTCCTCATTATGCTTTACTTTGTATAGCGTACTTTTTAAGTATAGTCTCCGCTTTTCTTTACTGTTGCATCCTAGCTTAATTGGTAAGTTTTCTTATATCATCCAAAAACTGCGGATAGCTTATCTTCACACAATCAAAATCTTTTACCATTACTTCTTTTTCTCCCGTAAGCCCCACTAGCGCCCACGTCATAGCGAGACGATGATCTCCGCCTGAGTCAAACTTAAGCACACCATCATCTAGCGCGCTCGCTAAAGCACCTGTCTGCACAGGCTCACTCGCTAAAGTACCCGCCTGCACAGGCTCGCTCGCTAAAGCATCTGTCTGCACTGGTGCGTTCGCGCGGTCAGCTGCGCAAGCAGATGCTCCTATAGACTCGTCAATAAGGTCGCCCTTACCTTCCACATACAAATCGTCACCTTCAACCCACGCGTGTACCCCTTGTAGGTCAAGGCCATCAATTATAGCAGCTAGACGGTCGGTTTCTTTAACACGTAGCTCTCCGACTTCACGAAACACGCTAACTCCATGCGCATGTGCGGCAACAAGAGCAAGCACGGGTATTTCATCAATTAGCGAAGCGACTTGCGAAGCTAAAATCTCACAGCTGCGAAGATGCGGCGTATAGTTAACCGTTAATGCACCGATAGGTTCTTTACTTTGCGAACTAGACTCCTTACAGGTAATAGAAGCGCCCATACGCTCTAAGACACGCACGAAACCTATGCGCGCAGGATTAAGACTCACGTTATCAACGGTAATGCAACTTTGCGGACACAAAAGCGCGGCGCATGCCAGAAATGCCGCCGAAGACGGATCTCCCGGCACGACCACATTACTTGAGGCAAGACAGGTGGGACCCGTTACGCTTGTACTATGGCAAGTTGATACAACAGATGTGCTCACTTCTCCCTCATCCGCACACTCACACGCTCCAGTTGCACTTTCTACTGCTACGCCGAAATCAGGCAACATAAGCTCAGTGTGATTGCGCGAAAGCGCCGGCTCATGAAGTGTTGTTACACCTCGCGCATACACTCCTGCAAGCAGCACGGCGGTCTTTACCTGCGCAGAAGCAACCGGAGATGAGTAGGTGATACCACGCAAATCACGTGTACCGCACACGGTGAAAGGCAGCGTCTCTTTGCCTTCAGGAGAAAAACTCGCGCCCATCTCTGATAAAGGTCGCGTTATGCGGCGCATAGGGCGCTTTTGAAGCGAGCTGTCGCCCGTAAGGGTCACGCACACATCCCAAGGAGCAAGTATGCCCATCAACAAACGAGCCGTTGTACCTGAGTTGCCACAATCAATTTCTCCGTTAGGCTGCAGGGGTCCGGTGCTCCCCCAACCACTGATAGTGCCAGCAAGGCTCCCGTCAGCTTGTTTTTTGAGATGCACCTGAGCGCCTAACGCACTTACTGCCGCAATCGAAGAGCGTACATCAGCCGAATCGAGTACCCCTTTAAGGAAAGAGGTGCCTTTTGCCATTGCTGCAAACAATACCGCCCGGTGTGAAATTGACTTATCTCCCGGCACACAAATGTGCCCACGCAAAGGGGTACTACAGGGTGCAATGCACGTATACAACGCACCAGCATCATCAGATGACATACCGGCCTCTCCATACACCACATCGACGTTGTTGCACGCCACGCATATATGTTCAAAATCCTGTTTTTCGTCTTTAATCATAGTTTTTGCACTATACCATTATTTTTGCGAAATATCCTCAGAAACAGACATACTCAGCTCGCGCACTTCCACATCACTGAGCAATCTCCACTGACCACGCGCCAAATCACCAAGCGCGATAGGACCAAAAGAATCTCGATGCAGCGCGCGCACGGGCAATCCTACCGCAGCAAGCATACGTCTCACCTGTCGATTGCGACCTTCGCAAATACCAATGCGCACCACTGAGCATTCCGGATGTTTGTGTTTTCGTGCGATAGACTGCGGCACCTCAAGCATCTCTTGTGCGCTCTCGGCTTGTGCACCACGCAACACTTCCACCTGCGCCGGCAAAGTCATTCCATCATCTAAAAGTACGCCGGTACGTAGCGTATGCAGCGCACGCGCGCTCGGACGCCCTTCCACTAAAGCGATATAGCTTTTCATAACATGGCCACGTGGTCGTAAAACAGAAAACCCCAGCTCACCATCTGTCGAAAACAAGAGCAGTCCGGACGTATCGCGGTCAAGACGCCCTAAAGGAAAAAGGCCAGGATAGTCTGCTGTCGGCACAAGCTCAGAAATGATATGTTTGGCATGAGCGTCTTTCATGGTGGTTACATAGCCTAGAGGTTTGTGCAACATAAGCGTTACTTGAAAAGCCTTGCTACTCACCACACGCCCGTCAACTTCAACTACATCGTGGGCGGGATCTATTTTGGTACCAAGCTTATCTACGACTTCGCCGTTTATCTTAACGCGTCTAGCTACAATGAGGGCTTCTGATCCACGGCGCGAGGCAACACCTGCACGGGCAAGAAATTTTTGCAGCCGCAGGTTTGTATCTTGCCGCTCTTCTTGCTGTTGCAAGATAGCATCTTGTAGCTCTTCTTGCCGCTCTTCTTGTTGAGCAGCCTGCTGCTGGTTCTGTATTTCTTTTCGTTGCCTGCCTTGCCGCTGGCTCTTCGACTGGCTCTGTTGTCGGACTTGTCGCCGAGTGTCGCTACTCGTCATCGGTTTCAAACTTCAAAGAATCGAAGTCTATCTTTTCTACGAGGCCAAAACCTTGCGCTATGGCCTCGCTGAGTATCTCTTGCTCGTCGTCATCATCGATTACTACGTCTTCGAGTACATCTTTTGGCTCATCTTTGCCTAAAGCACTGCCACTTGCTTCTTTTACGGCACCCAAGCGCTCTGCGATAAATGTACGCGTCGCGTCATCAGGAGCAAATTGGTCAAGTGGCGGCAAATCCTCTGTCGAGCGCAGGCCAAACTTTTCTAAAAAAGCCCGCGTGGTTGCATACAGTGTTGGGTTACCCGGCGTATCTGCCGTGCCCGCCTCGCGCACAAGGCCTTTTTCAACAAGTGAATTTATAGAGCTATCAGAGTTAACTCCTCGAATTGACGCGACTGCAGCGCGTGTCACTGGCTGCGCATAAGCTACAACAGCAAGTGTCTCTATGGCAGCCTGCGAAAGACGACGCGTATCCCAAGAGACCACGTACTTTTCGATAAGTTCGTGATAAGCCGGATGGGTAAACAGCCTCCAGCCACCCGCCACTTCACGCAGTTGAATACCGCGATTTTCTTCCTCGAGCTGCGCACGTAAGTCCACCAGCGCTTCTTCAACACTTGATGGCTCAACCTCAAGCATGTCAGCAAGCGCAATCGTGCCAACCGGTTCATCGGTTACGAAAAGCATGGCTTCGAGTGCACCTTTTAACTGGTCTTGCTGTAAACCCGAAAACATATTAGTCCTCCCCTACAGACGTAAGCACATCGTCTCCGTCCAACAAAAGCTCACCAGAGCCTTCTATATAGCGTATGTCGATGTCGCCAAAAAGCTCAGTTTGCTCAAGGCGCACCATAGAGCGCTTGTAAAGTTCGAGAATCGCCAAAAACGTCACAACCACTACTGCCGATGGCGTGTCTTTACTGACTAGCTCCGAAAACTTAAGTTGTTTTTTGTTTACAATACGCTGATGAATCGCGCGCACATGCATTTCAACCGGAATAGGTTTTGCCGCAATATGTTCTGACTCAAGCAAAAACACATCACGTCGCGCATAAGCGCGCGCCGCCACAAGAGCCAAACCATCAAGCGTCACATTGCGCAAGTAATCAGGCATAATACTTAAAAAGCACGCGTCCGGCCCAAAGGGGCGCACATGTGTGCGACCTTCGGCGATAAAACGCGACATGAGCGCGGAGGCGGCATTTTTGTATTGTTTGTATACCAACAACCTCTCGACTAGCATATCGCGCGCCTCACTCGGTGCAAGCTCTACGATATCTTCGTCAATGCTTTCGCGCTCTTTCGGGATAAGACTTTGTGCCTTTATCTCCAAAAGCGTAGAAGCCACCAACAAAAAGTCACTCGCCACATCGAGATCGAGGTTTTCCATGTGCGAAACCTCATCGAGATATTGATCAGCGATTTCAGTAATAGAGATAGCTCCAATGTCTACCTTTTGACGGCTTACCAAATACAGCAGCAAGTCAAAGGGGCCTTCGAAACTATCTATATGAACTTTATACGACATGTTTTACTCTAACTAAAGTGAAAACGGAAAAATCAAATTGAAAAGGTTTCCCGCCGTCCAATCAAGATAGGTGCTAATAGGATTGATATTGAATACATAAGGCACCACAACAATAAGGACAAGGAATATCGGAAAAGCATACTGCTGTACCTTGTAATATTGCGGCAAATACTTCTGCGGGATGATAAGAGCAAGCACACTCGAGCCATCAAGTGGAGGAATAGGCAACAAATTGAAAAACATCAAGTACAAATTAACGAGCGCAAACAAGGGCAAAAAGAGCAGGTAAAAATAGTAAAAGATGTCATTTTGTAGAGCAAACGTAGTTGCCGGCACATAAAAAGCCCACGCAAGCACAGCTGCCAAAAGAGCCATAGCAAGATTTGCTGCAGGTCCAGCAAGTCCCACAATCACATCATCGCGTTTAGGGTTTTTAAAGTATCGCGGATTATAGGGCACTGGCTTTGCATAACCAAATATAGGACCCGACATAGCAAGCATACATAAAGGCAAAATAACCGTGCCAAATATATCAATATGCCTGAGAGGATTAAGAGACAGTCTACCCTGGCTTTTAGCCGTTGGGTCTCCTAGTTTATAAGCCGCAAAGCCATGGGCGACCTCATGAAAAACAATGGCCGGCACAAAGCACAAAATGGAGCAGATAATATATGGTAATTGTAAGCTAGACATGATTGAGATAGTCTAACGCACATTGTTAACAATACCCGCCATCACACGCAAAATTTCATAAGTGAAAAGTTCAACACAGTGAAAATGCAGCGACAATTTGCCAGTTTACACAAGGTTAAGGAAATCAATTTGGCGCAAAGCTTCATATGATGCGATGGCCACAGCATTTGAAAGATTGAGACTGCGCAAGTTTTCACGCATAGGGATACGTACACAATTTTGAGTATATTTTTCTAAAAACCGCACGTCAAGACCACGACTTTCGCGTCCAAATACCAAAAAATCACCGTCTCTATATTGTGCATCTGCATAACTTCGAGAGGTTTGTCCGGTAAAAAGATACAAACCGTGTACATCATTTTCGCTTGCCTCATATGCCTCAAAAAATGCATCGGCACACGACCAGCGCTTTATCTCCAATTTATCCCAGTAGTCACAACCCGATCGTGAGAGGTTTTTATCGGTCAAACGAAAACCCATCGGCTCCACAAGATGTAAAGTTGCACCTATACATGCGCACGTGCGCGCAATGTTTCCCGTATTTTGAGGAATTTCTGGCTCTACTAGGACAATGTTTAGCATGCTCGTCTTTTGCTACCTTTTCTTCATTTTTTCTCACACAAGTCGCAGTTGGCGTGCCCGCACAGTCTCTTACCGAGGCACTCATGCCAACCTTTACTAGTGCACTTACGCGTTTTCTTGTTGCCGTGCCATTTCTGCTTCGAGCTCTTCATTAAGCACGAGCCACTCTTCTTCTGCACGCGCAAGGCGCTGTTTTAGCGTGGCGTGCTCAGCTATAGCATCACTTGACTCGTCTTCGTTTATGTAAAAGTTAGGATCTGCCATAAGCTCAAGCAGCTCGTGTATGCGCGCATTGTCGCGCTCCATTTGTTTATCAAGTTCAGCTATGCGCTTGCGGTGATTTTTTAGCGCAGCATAAGCTCGATTGCGAGCCTCGGCTTCGCGGCGTTTTTGCTCTTTGGTCTTAGGTGCGCTTCCCCGTGGTGTCGTTAGCTCGGCGCCGCCCGCGCTTTGTTTTTTAGCGCTTAGTGCGCTTGCTACAACAGGCTTCTTTTGTGGAGTCGACTGCTCTATTTCAGAAACATCCGTCTGTCCGCTTTTGTAGAGATAATAGTCATAGTCGCCGTCGTAGTTAGTTATATGGCCGGGACGTATTTCGACAATGCGATTTGCAATCCCTCGTATAAGATGCCTATCATGTGTGATGAGCAAAATCGTGCCCTCGAAAGCTTGCAAGGCCTGCTCTAAGATATCAGCACTTGCAATGTCGAGGTGGTTGGTGGGCTCGTCAAGGCACAAAAGAGGACGCGGTGCGACAAGCATTTTTGCGAGCGCCAGTCGGCTTTTTTCACCACCGGAAAGCACGCTCACCTTTTTTTCGACGTCATCTCCCACAAAGAGAAAAGCTCCCAAAAGCGAACGCACTTGACTCATATTCCACCCGGGCGCGACATGATCAAGCTCCTCAAACACGGTATTTCCTGCGTGCAGCTCCTCTAGCTGATGCTGCGCGTAATAAGTTTTTGTCACATGCACGCCATACTCGATTGTGCCAGCATCGGGCTTACTCACGCCCGCTATCATCTTAAGCAAAGTCGACTTACCGGCACCATTAGGCCCCACGAGAGCAACTTTGTCGCCACGATAAAGCGTAAAGTCTTGCCCATCGTAAACCACATGGTCGCCGTAAGCTTTCTTGATACCACTCGCACGCACAACCATATCCCCCGTACGCGGAGGCTGCACAAAGTTAAAATGGACGGTCTTTTTTTCTTCGGGGATAACGATGCGCTCTTGCTTTATACGCTCAAGCTTGCGTAGGCGATCTTGCGCTTGTTTAGCCTTAGTTGCTTTGTAGCGAAATTTTTCAACAAAAGCCTCAAGGTGTGCAATCTCTTCATCTTGCTTTGCCTTTTCGGCGCGCAAGAGCTCTATGCGCGCCTCGCGGGCTTTCAGATAGGCGGTATAGTTTCCTTTGTAAAGTATGACTTTGCCGTTATCAATCTCAGCTACACGGTCAACCATGTTATCCATAAAGGCACGGTCGTGGCTCACTACCACAACCGTGCCTTCATAACCGCGCAAAAATCCTTCAAGCCAACGCACGCTCTCGAGGTCGAGATGATTGGTTGGCTCGTCGAGCAACAAAACTTCAGGGTTTCTGATTAGCAGCTTTGCAAGCGCGATGCGCATTTGCCAGCCGCCCGAAAACTCTGTCGTTAGACGCGAAAGGTCAGTCTCTTTAAAGCCTAAGCCAAAAAGCACACTGCGCACTTTTGCCTCTATAACGTAGCCGCCGAGCACTTCAAACGCATCACGTGCACGCCCTGCAGCAGCAAGCGCACTTTCACTTGGATTATCTCCGAGCTCTGCTTCAAGTTTGTGCAGCAGCTTTTCTGCAGCGACAATCTCTGTTTGGGACGCCATCACCTCATCAAAGATGGACTGCTCATCCATCTCGATGGCTTCTTGTTCCAGATAGCCTACGCGCGCACCTTTCGCAAAGAGTATACGTCCTTCATCGGGCGCTTCCTGGCCCGTTATGATATTGAGCAGCGTCGTTTTACCAGCGCCATTAGGACCAACGAGCGCAAGACGGTCAAACTCTTCAAGACGAAAAGTCACATCTGAAAATAAAGTGCGTCCACCAAAAGACTTCGTGATATGTTCAAGCTGCATTATCATGGCGAAATAACATCTAAGTATTGATGCTAAATGCGTGCCTACCTTCGTTATTTTTCTGCAGACTCAGACCCAGTCGTATCCTCTGCAACCTCAACAGCCTCAGGCGCTCTCGCATCCTTTTTTGCCGAAGCCTCGCT
>CAYNWQ010000007.1:0-15748 GCA_964400955.1 uncultured Gordonibacter sp.
TTAGCATCTCACACCTTCTTTCGGGCATAAAAAAGCCACCCTAAAAAGAGTGGCTTGACATCGCTTGAACTATGCGACTTTCTGTTAAAGCTCACTAGCGTAGCGCCTTAAGTTGTAATTTCGCATGGTTTGACCTTTTACAAAGTACCCTCTGAAAGAACTTCACCTACGTCCTCGGCATCTGCGTCAAAGTTAAAAAAAATAGGTGCGTAATTTAGCGCCACTGCATCGGATTTCCTAATAACAATAGGGCTATAATCGCCGCCTGTGTACTCGCTGCACCTCTCATTAAAGAAAACAAAATAATCTTTATATTCTTCGTAATGATTGATTTTGTGAGGGTATTTCTCTTGTGCGATTTTTAATGCTTCTTGAAATGTGACTGCCATAATTTACACCTTCTGTCTAGTGAATGCGTTTCTTGCATATTCCGTAAATTGCTGATTGTCTAACCTAATAACCGCTGCATTTGAAACGTTGCGTAAACTTAAACTTGTAGCGCGCGTGTTGATTTGCGGATCAACGTATGTTATTTAACCATGTGTGTTTTCGGTAATAAAGACATAACCATTTAAAAATTGAGCTAACGATTAGAAACATAGTTGCCTACTTTGTAATCCGTAACCGTTAGCTCACAAAAGGAAGCTCGTTCAATTCGAGCGGGCTTCCGCTTCCACTCAATTCTACCACCAATAAGCAAAAAGTTAAAGGATAATAACATACCAACAAGTGAAGCTCAAAAACGTGCATCCATGCGCTATGACAAAGCAAACATGATTACTAAAGTCGTAAAGTTCAGTCCCAATGAGCGAGACCTATTAGAGCACCTTGAAAAGCAGCCTAATATGTCAGGCTACCTAAAAGAGCTAATACGTCGCGACATGTCCAACTAACACAAAAGCCGCCCTTCTCATCACCCTAAATTTTCACTTGTTTTAAGATATCGAGCTGTTCAAGCCCAACACTGCCACCCGAAATAAGAAAACACACTTCGTCGTTTTCTTCAAAGGCGAGCTTTCCTGCTAGCACAGCACCCATGCCAATAGCCGACGATGGCTCACACAAAAGCCTTCCTTCCATGAGCAAAAGTTTCCACGCCTTAAGTAAATATTCATCGCTTACCGCCGCAAAGCCATCGGTATTTGCTGCCACATAAGGAAAGCAAATATCTCCCGGTTCTTGGGCAACGAGTGCATCAGCGAGCGATTTTCCTTGTTCAACTTTCATCGGTTTACCTGCTGCAATGCTTGTCGTATAGCGCGGAAGTGCCGCAGGCTCTGCCCCATATACGCCAACACTTGGTGCGACAGATTTTATCGCTACCGACACGCCTCCTATAAGGCCTCCCCCGCTTACCGGCACCACGACTGCACGAAGGCTTTGGCATTGTTCCATGATTTCGAGACCAGCTGTGCCTTGGCCTGCCATAACGTCTTCATCATTGAAGGGGGGTACAAGTGTGGCACCGCGCTCATCGCAAATGCGCTGCGCAACCATGAAACGCTCCCCCACATCACATTGCACAATTTCAGCACCGAGTGCTCGTATAGCGTCCACTTTTACCTTTGCAGCTGTATAAGGCATGACGATAGTTGCGCGTGATCCGAGTATCTTTGCTGCATACGCAATCCCTTTGCCATGATTTCCCGAAGAAGCTGCGACAAGTCCCCGGTCTAGCTCGCACTTTGAAAGACTCAAAGCTTTATTCATCGCACCACGCAGCTTAAAAGCTCCCGTTATCTGCATACATTCTGCTTTGGCATACACCTTACACCCCAAATATTTATCGAGGTTTTGCATACGTATAAGCGGCGTTTGCGCGATATAGGGCGCAATACGCGCGCGTGCCTCTTTGATACTGTCTAGCGTTAAAGTCATTTTTGACTCCTTTGTTTTGCTCTATGGTCTCAAGGTTAATCCGTGTTCCATTTTTCTCGATGGTCTCAAAACGATTCATTTTTTGCAAGAGTCAGCAAAAATTTATAGAGAGATATGTTTTAATAACCACATGAATTTTTGCCATTTTCCAAACGGCAAACTAACAAACGTAAGGAGTATCGATGATTAACAACTTCTGCAAAAAACCGCTCTGGCAATGCTCCAAAATGCTCGTCGCCGTAGCACAAGGACAAAAGAGTGCTGATACCGTTATCAAGGACGCAAAGCTGATAAACGTATGCACCGCAGAGATTCAAGAACATAGTGACGTTGCCATCGTGCAAGGTCGCATCGCCTATATTGGAAACGCTAATCACTGCATTGGTAAAAACACAAAGGTAATCGATGCTCAGGGCGCATACATTGCGCCGGGTTTTATGGATGGACACATCCACGTCGAATCATCGATGTTAGGAGCTGGCGAATACGCTCGTACCGTCATTCCTCACGGTACGACGGCAATTTTATGGGATCCTCACGAAATATGTAACGTACTTGGCGTTGAGGGCGTAAAGATTATGGAAGAAGACGCCTTGCGCACACCTCTCAAAGCCATGATTACTACCCCTTCATGTGTGCCGGCAGTACCCGGCTTTGAAGATACTGGCTCTTCGATAAATGCAACAGACATCGCAGACTCCATGAACTGGTCAAGTGTGGTAGGCCTCGGAGAAATGATGAATTTTGTGGGCGTCGTTTCTGGAGCCGATGGTCCTCATGATGAGATTGGCGAAACCCTAAAAGCAGGCAAAATAGTAAC
Organism: uncultured Gordonibacter sp.; assembly: GCA_964400955.1. Taxonomy (GTDB): domain Bacteria; phylum Actinomycetota; class Coriobacteriia; order Coriobacteriales; family Eggerthellaceae; genus CAJFUR01. Next base: position 2,699 of record CAYNWQ010000007.1, read on the forward strand.
CGGCCACTACTCTGTCCCCGAAACAGATCGCGGCCTCAATGCCTATATCGCATCCGGGGTGCGCTGCTGCCACGAGTCCACCCGCGCCGAAGATGCGCTAGCAAAAATGCGCCTCGGCATGTATGCACAGCTGCGCTATGGTTCGGCATGGCAAGACTTGCCTGAGTTGGCAAGCGCACTCACCAAGCATGATATTGACTCGCGTTTTGCGATGCTCGTATCAGATGATACACACCCGCACACACTCGTTGCCGAAGGTCACTTAGACCACATTGTACGCACTGCAGTAAAACTTGGTATCGATGTCATGACTGCAATACAAATGGTTACTATCAACTGCGCGCAGTGTTTTCAACTCGACCACGACCTTGGATCAATCACGCCAGGCAAATGCGCTGACATCGTATTTTTAAACAATTTGGAAGACCTGAAAGTAACTCGTGTACTTATAGATGGAGATATTGTTGCCGAAGACGGACGCGCCACTTTTGAGCTTGAACCATACAACTACCCCGAATGGGTAACTCATTCTATGCACCTTGCGCAAGAAATTACTCCCACTACGTTTAAGGTTTCTTATGAAAGCGTTGCGAAAGAAAAAGGAACACATGCTACAAGCGCACACATTCGCACAATAGAAGTCATCCCCGGCAAAGTTGGCACGCTTGAAACTCATCTCGATATACCCGTTGTAGAGGGCCTACTTGAAAGCGATATAAGCCAAGATGTACTTAAGACCTTTGTTTTCGAAAGACACCACGAAACACAAAAATTTGGCGTGGGCTTTGTAAAAGGCTTTGGTATAAAACGCGGTGCTATGGCCTCTACCGTTGCACACGATGCGCACAACTTGCTTGTCGTTGGCACTAACGATAACGATATGGCACTCGCCGCCAATACACTCGCACAATGTGGCGGCGGCATGGTGGTTGTAGCCGATGGTGAAATACTCGGTCTTGTAGAACTACCGATAGCTGGTCTCATGGACGCACTCGACGCAGAAACTATGAGCAGCAAAGTACACACCCTTGAAGGTGCTTGGGAAAAGATAGGTTGCACCATGCCATCGCCCTTTATGACGATGGCACTTATCCCGCTTGCTTGCTTGCCCGAGCTGCGACTTACTGACCGAGGACTCGTGGATTGCACGACGTTTCAATTTAGCACGCTCATTGCGGCTCAATAATAAATTGCAAGGAGCAAAATCGAGAACAAGACTCAAGGCGTAGAAATCAGCGGCAAGACGCAAAAAACGAGAAAGAGACCCTGAAAGTCGAAGTCAGCGGCAAGACGCAGAGGATAAACCGACAGCGAGACTCAAAGATGAAAACGGCGGCAATGCTAGATAACAAGCTTGCCGTCGTTTTCTAACAATATGCGCTCGAGCTCAATCTCATCAAGTACTTTTATACCTGCATCCATAAAGGCACGTGCAGCAACACCGCTACCTTGCACAAGCTTACCTGAAAACGTACCGTCATAAACTTCGCCGACGCCGCACGCTGGACTTTTCGCTTTAAGTATCGCAAGCTCACAACCCGCCTCTTGCACGCGCATTAAAGCAGCTTGCGCTCCTTTTAGGTAGGGTTCGGTGCGGTTTATACCGAACTCATCAACGACGCGCACGCCCTGAGCGCTTTTTTGTATTTCAGAGCGGGTACGTGGCACCGGCAAACCTCCCATGACTTCAGGGCATATCGCAACGATTTCATGGCTTTGCGCAAGAAAGCGCACAGCAGAGCATGGCTTTGAGCGTCCGTCATAACGACAAGGCTCTCCTAAAAGACACGCACTCACAGCGATTTTCATAACTCTTCTCCCTCCCTCATAAAAAACGTCCCTGCGTAAAGTAAACACAGGGACGTCTTTTCTACTTTTGTATAAGACCTACACCGTTTGGATATGAGCCTACGCTGTTTGCTGACTTATACCTTTGATAGAGCTGATTACCCAATCATGCTGCTTGATAGCGATAACGCTTCCGCAGTAAGGACAACGCGCTGAAGCTCCTTCGTTGAGAGGAGCCGCACAGTTCGGGCACTCATGAACCGCAACCTCGCTACCCTGAGCTTGCGTGAGGGTACCCTCAGGACGCGAAAGCGTATACTCGTATTCCATAAAGAGCTCGCGGTCTTGACTACCTTGTACGACATCACCTGAGCTATCCACCGTGTAGTCAGTTATGCGCGTGCGAACTTTGCATACCAAGTTTTCATTACCCCGCGAAATAAACCAACCACGTGCAACGCATTCGAGTACTGCAATATTGTCGACATGATTGACATGGCCTTGCGATTTGAGCGAGTTGAGCTGGCGTTCAAACTGTGCATAAAGAGCATCTTCAAAATACGGACGCACCGGCTCTAAGTCACCCGCCGTCCAAGCATTTTGTATCTTTACATAAGTATTTGCCAATTTATCAGTTACGGCTGCCGCATTAAAGAGCGGGTCTTTTGCAACAAGCTCATCCAAATCACTCAGAAGAGCAGCGTCGGTAACGCTTGCACCTTGCGGTTGAGATTCGTCTGAATCCGAGCCCGGTAACATCAATTTAATAAAAGAAACCCCCAATATAAAAGCAACAACAACAATAGTAATTAGCCAATCATATTCAGAGTCACTATCATCATAATCGTAGTCTGAACTTCCACTATAGGAGCTCGAACTACTGCTAGAAGAGCTCGAACTTCCACCATAACTAGAAGAACCAGCAAAATTACCCGCATCACCTATGGCAAGATCAGGCACAAACGTAACAAGCGAGAAAAGTAAAAGAGCACAAATACAAGAAAGCGCAAACGATTTCTTCATGGTTTCCCTTTCGTTAGGTAATAGCAGTCATATACTCCAGACGCCGCAATCGCAAACATAGTGCATGCGCTCTCATGACATCTGCTTTGCAAAGTATACACTACCTATCGTCTAATTATGAAAAATATCCTGCGACACGTGTCCAGTTTCTCGCTTAAATTTCTCGCCACCAAGTCTTGCGCATCTTCACTATGCAAAAAAAGACAGCAAACTATAAGCTTCGCAAGTATTGTGCTCACCAAAATAGCATCGTGCTATTTAAAAATGCTGCGCTATAATAGCAACCCGTTATATCATATCTACTTTAGCCTCTTGCGGAAGGAGTCGCAAAGACCATGCGCCAAGGATTCGATAACGAAAAATACATCGCCTCTCAAGCCGAACATATCAGATCTCGCATAAACCAGTTTGGCGGAAAACTCTATCTGGAGTTTGGTGGAAAACTCTTTGACGACTATCATGCCGCACGTGTACTGCCCGGCTTTGAGCCTGACTCAAAAATACGCATGCTCAAACAACTTGTTGACGACGTAGAGATAATACTCGTTATCAACGCCAACGATATCGAAAAAAGCAAGCTCAGAGGCGATTTGGGTATCACCTACGACGATGATGTGCTACGCCTCATGGATATTTTTCGCGGTATGGGCTTTTTGGTTACTGGTGTAGTTATAACTCACTACACCGGTCAACCCGGAGCTGACACTTTTAGACACCGACTCAATACGCTCGGCGTTTCGAGCTACCTACATTACCCCATCGCAGGATACCCTTATGACATCGACCACATCGTAAGTGATGATGGCTTTGGTAAAAACGACTACATCGAGACTTCCCGCCCGCTTGTAGTCGTGACAGCTCCAGGACCTGGCTCGGGCAAGCTTGCTACTTGCCTTTCGCAGCTCTATCACGAACACAAACGTGGAGTTGCTGCGGGATACGCAAAATACGAGACTTTCCCTATTTGGAATCTTTCTCTTGCACATCCCGTAAACATCGCCTATGAGGCAGCGACCGCAGACCTCGACGATGTCAACATGATAGACCCCTTCCATCTCGAGGCGTACGGAAAAACAACCGTCAACTACAATCGTGATGTAGAAACGTTCCCCGTGCTCAAGGCTATGATGGAACGCATCATGGGGGAAAGCCCTTATCAATCCCCCACTGATATGGGTGTCAATATGGCAGGAAACGCCATCGTAGACGACGAAGCAGTAAGCAATGCTGCGCGCATGGAGATAGTACGTCGCTATTTTCAAACAGCAGTTGAAGTGCGTCGCAGTGGCATTGGCGAAGATCAGCTAGAAAAACTCGAGCTCCTTATGAACAAAGCCGGCGTTAACGCCAACTATCTGGTGGCACGCTCGGCAGCACTTCTTAAAGAAGAAACAACGGGAGCACCGGCTGGCGCCATGGTTTTGCCTGATGGTAGCGTCGCGACCGGTAAAACATCCACACTTTTAGGTGCCGCATCCTCGCTTATCATGAATGCACTCAAAGGTGTCTCGGGGGTTGATGATGACATCGATGTCATAAGCGATGCAGCTATCAAGCCGATATGCCATCTCAAGACCGACTGCTTGCATTCTACTAATCCTAGGCTGCATTCGGACGAAACGCTTATCGCACTTTCTATCAGCTCAGCAACTGACCCACTTGCCGCTCGTCTCATTGAACACGTAAGTGATTTACATGGTTGCGATGCCTTTTTCAGTGTTATCATCTCAGCAACCGACGAAAAGATATACCGCGCGCTTGGTATCAATGTATGCTGCGAGCCTAAATACGAGCAACATCGCTACTATCACAAATAAATTTTTATGCGGCGGAAACGTTAAATGCGAGCATATCTCTAAAAAAATGTCTTAGAGATATGCTCGTAAAAACTTTCCCTCTGATAGCGCAAAAGAATGGTTGGTTCGCTTCCTCTGCGCACATAGACACGTTTTACTGGAGCATCAAAACTAAGCGGCTCTCCATCTATAAATACGACCGATTCACGATTAGGAACCGAACTCGGTATAGCGATTTCTACAACATCATTTGCAGCAGTAACGATCGATCTCGCGTGCAAAGTGTGCGGTGCGATAGGCACCACCACCAATCCATCAAAACCAGGAGACACCAAAGGACCTCCCGCCGAAAGCGCATATGCTGTAGAGCCCGTCGCTGTTGCCACAACAAGACCATCTCCTCGCATATTTGCAATGTGTGCACCTGAGATATCAAGCTCAAAATCTATCATACGCCCAAAAGCTCCACGCGTAATCGCTACTTCATTGAGAGCAAAAAGAGAGCGATGAGACGAATGCGCGCCTTGCGTATTTGAAAAATTGCCGCGCACATTTTTCTGAGCATCGAAATCTGCCTTATCAGCAATCGAGTGCTCTTGCGCATCATCAACCTGCACATCATCAAAGGGATCGCGCTCACCTTCGCATACAACATCGATGCATAAATTTGCGCGGTTTTCGCTCACTACCTCTCCTGCGAGAGCAGCACAAAGCGCCTCAACGACGCCACCCTCACTTGAATTCGCCAGAAAACCAAGCCTACCAAAATTAATGCCCAAAATAGGTATACGCGCAGAACCTACAAGGTGGGCAACGCGCAAAATAGTCCCATCTCCGCCGAGAGCAACCGCCAGATCAAAATCAACATCGCGACCCTCGGCTATGGCTTGTACGCTTTCGTTGAAGTTTAAAAGAGAAGAATCAAGAAGCTCATAATCAATACCTTGAGTCGATAAATACGTCGCAAGCATCAAGGAAGCATCTTTTGCTTGCGCGTTATAGTCGTTTCGAGCTATGAGTATCTTCACGTCAATTCCCATCTAACATATCTGTTATCATAGGCAGAAATTATACTACACCTCAAAGGAAAGCACAGAAACGATGTATGACAAGCTCAAGCGAGCTCGACATATAAGAAAGCCCGAAGTACAAAGCATAGACACCGCACACATTGGCGTAGGGCACAGAGGGCGACATATAAGAAAGCCTGAAGTACAAAGCACAGACGCCTCTGTTGGCGCAAGCGCAACCATGATGAGTATCTGTGTTATGCTTTCACGCATAACCGGATTTGCGCGCACGTGGGCTATGGCTTTTGCACTTGGCTCGACATTTCTCTCGAGCTCTTATCAGGTAGCAAACAATCTCCCAAACATGCTCTATGAGCTCGTCATGGCAGGCATGCTTGTCACTGCCTTTTTGCCGGTGTATGTATCGGTAAAGAAAAAACTCGGACACGAAGCCGGATGCGAATACGCATCAAACTTGCTCACTATCGTCGTGATAATACTTGGAGCAGTGTCTCTATTTAGCATGGCTTTCCCGCAAATTATCATCTACACGCAAACGTTTTACTCAGACCAAGAAAGCATGGGGACAGCTACCTTTCTTTTTCAGTTCTTTGCGATTCAAACGGTCTTTTATGGCGCGTCTTCTGTTGTATCGGGCCTGCTCAACGCCAACCGCAACTATTTTTGGTCCTCAATTGCTCCTGTCGCCAACAACGTCATCGTTATCGTAACTTTTCTCATGTATGCAGCAATTGCGCCTTATAACCAAACAGCGGCACTCTATATCATTGCAATCGGAAACCCCCTTGGAGTTTTCACGCAAATGATTATACAAATACCTGCTTTGAAGAAAAGTGGAATACGCCTGCGCCCACGCATAAATTTGCATGACCCTGCGCTTAAAGAAACCCTTTCCCTCGGGCTACCAGCAATGCTTGTGATGCTGTGTTCATTTGCAACCGTGTCAGTCATGAATGCAGCGTCTTATCGTTTCGCTGACGACGGCCCTTCCGTTTTAGCTTATGCCAGACTTTGGTATACGCTACCTTACTCCATTTTGGCAGTCCCCCTCACTACTGCACTCTTTACCGAACTCGCTGACCTTCATGCCGATGGAGACAAAGAGGGCATGAAAAAAAGCATTATCGGCGGCACCAACCAAATCATTTTCCTCATGGTGCCTTTTGCGCTCTACCTTGTCGTGTTTGCTTTTCCCTTAGTAACTCTTTATCACGTCGGCGCATTTTCTATGGAAAGCGTGAGCCGTATTGCGAGCTATCTGGTTGTACTTGCCATAGCCCTGCCTTTTTATGCCCTTTGCTCTTATCTACAAAAAGTCTTTAGCAGCTTGAGGCGCATGGGTGTTTATGCTCTTTTAAACCTTGGTGCTTCAGTGATACAAATACTTGCGTGCGTGATTGCTGTTATCGGCAAAGAAGCAGGTCTTGGTATCACCATTGAAAGTATTGCGCTCTCAAATCTTCTTTTCTGCGCTATAGGCAGCATCTCTATGTTTATCTACTTGCGCTACCATTTTGGCACGCTCGGTTTGCGCAGCACTGCTCTGACCTGCGTGCGTGCAGCACTTTTTGGTGGCAGCGGAGCGCTTATAGGCGCAGGTATACTCTTTGTACTCGAAAATCTGATTGCGCCTCTCAATGGCTCAGTCTTGCAAGCCTTTATATACGTATGCATCGGTGGACTCTGTAGTTTAACTATCACGTTTGGCCTTGCCTATAAAACAGGCATGCCTGAGACTGCTTTTGTAAACTCGCTCATAAATAAATTATTTCACAAACTAAAGCGCTCATAGGAGTGCTGAAATGCACGATAACATACCGCACTGCCCTAATGGCGTACACGCCAAAATTGCCGGAAACAAGCTTAAGTGCACAAAAAACGAAACAGCACCTCAACCTACAAACTAAAAACTCAAGAAATTACGCGGGTTTACGCTTGTGCCATTAATCTCAACCGTAAAGTGTAAATGCGCACCATATGAGTTGCCCGTATTACCCACGTATCCAATAACAGTGCCAGCAGACACCTCTTCACCCACATAGCTTGCGTATGCACTCATATGCATATAAATAGTACGCACACCATTACCATGAGATACGATAACCGCTTGACCACCGCTACCATACCAGCCCACATAAGTTACAGTTCCTGGAGCAGCCGCAAGTATCTCGGTTCCTTCCGATGCAGCAAGGTCGATGCCGGTGTGGAAACTATTTGACCACGAGCGCCAACCCCACTCAGAAGTAGCATACGCGCCCGGGCAAGGATGCGTCCACCCTGAAGAGTCGACATCGCCTGAGCCGTACTTTCCGTCCTGAGTATTTCCGCTCGAATAAGACGAAGATGACGATGAATTCTTTTTAGCCTCAGCTGCAATACGAGCTGCTTCTTCTTCGCGCTCTTTAGCGTCTTCTGCAGCTATGAGCTCTTCTTCTTCTATAGCTTGATACATTACGACTTCTTCGTTTACCTGATCAAGCTCAGTTTGCATAGTATCTTTGAGAGACTCATACTCTTCCCGCGCCGCATTAGCTGTTTCCATTTCTTGAGACGCCGTCTCTTTTTGGGTTTCATATTCTGCTTTTGCCGACTCAGCTTCAGCGTGCGCGTCTTTATTTTCTTGCACTAATTCTTTGTCTTGGTTGATAACGCGCTCAAAAGAATCGAGCGTTGTTGCAAAGTCTTTAAAAGACGTGACGTTTAAGATAACTTCGAGATAACTTAAAGTACCGCCGGTTTTATAGAGAGAAACCGCGCGCGCACTGAGATGCTCTTGCACTTCACTAATACGCGCCTGAGCTTCCTCAATACGCTTTTGCGCTAGATCTGCCGCAGCGCAAGCCTCTTCGTATGCTGCGCTTGCACGCTCATATTCTGCGTTTGCTTCATTGAGACTCGTTTGAAGCGTATCGATTTTAGCAAGCAGCTCGTCTGCCTCTGCCTGTTTTTTTGCCGCTGACGTTGCAGCCTCATCAGCGGCGGCCTCATGTTCTGCACTCGTTTCTGCATATGCTTGATTTTTACAAACTGTACTAGAAGCTAGAGTCAGTGAAAACACAAGAGATAACACCGCAAATATAGACGTAGCGACACGCAAGGTGCGTAGTGTGTTTAAGTTGTGCATGTATGCGCCTTTTCATTGTATCGATTATCGATTACTGAGGAGCATGATAACCCGCTGCACCCCGCACACCAAGCATTTTAGACAAAAGAACACAAGCTTTCAGGCGATTGCACCAACGTTTGGCACGCCACCAAGCTTTATGCGTATTGCTGAGTTAGGTCGCGCGCAGGATATCCGCATGCTTCTACACATCTCCAAGCGAGCACATCAAGCGCATCTACGACAGGTTTACCCTTGTAGTAAGGAGGCACTCCTAGAAGCGATAGCTCCGTACAACCAAGGATATAGCTATCGCAACCACTCGCGCAAAGCGCGTCGAGTACTTCTTCAAATAAGCCCTCAGGTGGTTTTTTTCCAGCTTTCACGTAGTCATAAATCGTGCTCATGACCTTTTTTTGATGGGATTCATCAGGAGTAACACATGCGATGTTTTCTTCATTGAAACCCGTTTGAAAAACGCCAGCAAAAATCGTACCGTCTGTGGCAAGCAAACCTGCACGCTCGCATTCAAGACTGCGTACAAAACGCGCTGCTTCACGTGGCATATTGAGCAAAGTTGCATGCGAAAGCGAAGCGGCCACCTCTACGTAAGCGGCATGAGCGGTATTACAGGGCATAGCCAAAACTGCGCAGTCCATCTCCTCAAGCGTATGTGCAGCTTGTTTAAGCGTACCAGCGAAAGGCATTGCACCTGGTTTTTTGAGTAGATAGGCACTGCGATCGGGAATAGAGGCAAGATTAAGCACGACTGTGTCGATATGGTCTTGATCGCGCACTACCTCAGTGAAATCTATCACACGAGCAAATAGCCTTGCCGTAGCTGCAGGACCCATACCACCTATTATGCCGAGCTTTTTTTTCATGCTATATCCTCTTCAATCACCCGTAGCACTCATCATCAGTGTCTCACCAGTCACCCATGGTACTAATCATCGATACCACGTTTGTTAAACGAAGTCTTGTACTGCTTGCGATAATTGTGTTGATTGACCTGATAACTTATCCAGCGCATAAATGACTTGTCGTCAGCACTCCAATAAGAACGAACAACTTTTCCTTTAGAGATTAGCGCTTCTGCCCGCTTTTTGGCACTCTCATTGCTCACGTATTTTCTTATGACCGAAAGAGGAATCATGGTCCACAAAACCTCGTCATCAAGGCTCGCATATTCACAGGGCTCATCTTTTTCGAGGATTGCATCTCTTACGAGATAGCGAGCAAGATTTTTGCCTGATGCTGTCGTAAAATAGCTCGAACGGCCTTGACGCGGGTTAATTTCAAAAAGCTTGTAGGTATTGTCGCGCATGTCGAATTTCAAATCAAAATTTGAAAAGCCGACATAGCCTATCTCTTCGAGAAAACCGCGCACTTTCGCAAAAATCTCTTCATCGTATCCGGTCATGATAGCGCCATAGCTGCCAATACCTTCGGGTGTGTGCTCTTCAAGCAACACTTCCCCAAGTGCCATCATCTTGACCTGGCCTTTTGCGTCACTATAGCAATTAACCACGCGCATATACGAGTCATCACCTGGCACAAAATCTTGTACGATAAGAGTATCGTCATAACTCGATGAAAACGCACCGGCAAAGATACGCCTCAGTTCGTCGTCGTTATTGACGACGAACACTTTTTTCTTTCCCGGAAATGAGCAATTCCACCACGCGACACTATTGGAAGGTTTAACGATAAGCGGATATGAAAAAGGCGCCACAAAGTCTGCAGCACTCTCAGAGTCAACTTCACAGGTATCAGGAAAAGAAAGACCGTGCTTTTTGCAGGTCTCATAAAACCGCTCCTTAGTGCACACCAAGTCATACAAATCAGGCGACATGATAGTAAAGCGATAGTAGTCGCGCAATGCGTCTTGGTTTCGCACTAACATCTTGGTGTAGTTGTCCCCGCAAGGCACTAAAAGCTTGGTCTCGTGAGCATGCGCACGCGCAAAATTCGTAAGCGTCTCGACGAAAACGGCATCATCTTCGAGATTAGGTTCGACGATATCAAGTGACATGAGTTTGCTATTTTGACAAATATGAAAAGCTCCTTTGCCGATAGAGCGAGAAGTGATGCAGTACTCCTCATAAAATGAGCGTGCCATACCATAAGCATTTGCATCACCGCCGAGCAATACCGGCATAAAGTTAAAACTACTCATGCAAACCTTCTATCAAAATAAATTAAACTTGATGTTTTATAAACTTACCGTGAGCGTAATACAGCTCTCGACCACTAGCCATCCTCTAAAGCGGTCGCCTATGATCAGGCTCGGTCGTTATTACAAGCGGGCCATCTTCGGTAATAGCTACCGTTTTCTCAAAATGAGCCGATGGCTTTCCATCGCGCGTGCACACAAGCCATCCGTCAGACATCTGACGGGTCTTGTGGGTCCCTATATTTATCATAGGCTCGATAGCTAAGACCATACCCGGCTCAAGCTTGATACCCGTATGGCGATGCCCATAATTTGGCACATTTGGCTCTTCATGCATAACACGCCCTATGCCGTGTCCCACATATTCGCGCACGACACCATAACCTGCAGCTTCAGCAATCTCTTGCACCGCAGCACCTATGTCACCTAAGCGATTGCCCGGACACGCTGCGTCAAGACCTGCCCACATACATTTTTCCGTCACGTCAAGCAGGCGCTGCTTTTCAGGCGAAATAGTACCAACAGCAAATGTCCACGCATTATCGCCCACCCAACCGTCTACGGTAGCACCGGTATCGATAGAGATAATATCGCCCTCTTTAAGGATGACCGATGCAGAAGGAATGCCGTGAACGATTTGCTCGTTTATGGAAGCACAGATAGAACCGGGGAAACCACCGTAGCCTTTAAAAGCAGGGATACCACCTTCAAGTCTAATCAAGGTTTCAGCAAATTCGTCAAGCTCTAGCGTTGATATACCCGGTTGCACCCGCGCACCAACCTCGCGTAAAACTTTAGCTGAAATACGACCAGCTTCTTTCATTGCTTCTATTTCTGCCGGAGATTTTTTAATAATTGGCATAGTTTACCTTCCTACTTACTCGCTCGTTATTGCTTTTTCACGTTTTGGAGTTGTATGTTAACTCTTTTTCTCGCATTGCAGTATAGCACTCAGCATTGAGGCGCGAGGTGAGTATATATTGAACTTGTGTAAAAAAGAAATCTACGATTTAAGAAGATAGCTCAGGTCCGTTTTTGAGAAAGTTCTCGCAAAAACGGCATACCTCTTTGATGGCAGCCTCGTAGTTGAGCGTCGGATTTAGCAAGAGGTCGAAATCAGTGGCTACTACGTGCGTTTGTCGAAAACAAGCTGCATAATGACAGTCAGCCGGACATGGCTCGCCAGGTGTGTTGTGCGGACAACGACTCATCATTTCCTCATCGCACCCACGCACTTCCCAACATTTCGCCATATCCAGCCGACCTTTCCTCTCGTTTTCGTCTTTTTAAATTTATGCTGTATGAGCAGCAGGTTTAACTCGTGTAACTCCCGGCACGCGCTCTTTTAAGATGCGCTCTACCCCGTTAGCCAAAGTCATCTCTGACATTGGGCAGCCTTTGCAAGCACCCTGCAGTTCAACCGTAACTACGCCGTCTGCATCGACGTCTATCAATTTCACGTCGCCTCCGTCGGCTTGCAGACTTGGACGAATCAGTTCAAGCACTGCAGCTACATCAGTTTTTTCCACCATGACAAACTCCTTCATCAAATCGTTTACACTTCTTTCGCATGATAACACAACGAATGTAATGTTGTGTTACAAAAGTTTGCTAATCTAGGCAATGCAAGGTAAGTACTAAACAATAGGATTGAAATCTTGGCCTATCACGAGCAATATATCGGTATCAAAGGTGTAATAAGAGCCACCATTGACCACACGACCAAAGCCCATATTTGAAACTATCGCTTCAGCGGCCTCTTTCATATCAGAGTCTTTATAAATCACAAGTGTCTCAGGATAGGTGGTATAGTCATCAACATTGCCCACACTTTCAACCACATAACCTGACGCTTCCAAGATACTCGAAAGCTGTGTGGCTGCTCCAGTAATATTTGCACCATTGCGTATATCTATCGTAAAGCTCGAAGGATCAACACTTGGAGTATCATCATCAAGCGTTGCGGGGTCAACACCGCTCTCAATACACTGCATCACAAAAGCCCAGCTTTGTGTATCGGCTGAAAAAATCGTAACATTATCTTGTGTGGTAGTCTTTCCAGGCACGCATGTTGTAATACAAGTTATGCCACCATGGAGTTTTCCTGCGACCGACAAAACATCAAACATGGTC
>CAYNWQ010000008.1:0-12170 GCA_964400955.1 uncultured Gordonibacter sp.
AATAACGCACCTTACCGATGCGTTTAGTTGATTTTTTTCCGCCAACAACTCGCGTTCCAGACAATTCGTTTGTCGTTATGAGCTTTGCTGACATCTTTTTTCTCCCCTTTTTTTCTCGTCAAAAATCACCTAGAGTAAATATCGCTATTGATAAAAATACCCAAGGTGAAATCGTTAAAAACAAAACAAGGACGCCGAACGCAGAGAAAAAATATCTCCTAAGCGCTCGTCGTCCTTACTTCCGAGTTTTTAAGATTTAGGCTTCTGCGCCAGAAGCGTCCTTGGCCACCTCAACAACTGCCTCGACAGCTGATGTTGCCTCGGGGACATCTGCCGTTGCAACCTCGGATACCTCTATGGTGTCACTTGCGACGTCCTGAGATTCCTCGGCATTTTTAGCAACCTGAGCTGCAATACGTTTACGAGCAGCTTCAATCTTCTCACGCAAATCGTCGTTTTTCTCGGTGAAAGCCGGCTTGATATTGCCCGCTACCTCCTGTACACGCGAAGAAGCTGCACTATAAAACTCTTGACCCTTTGCAGCAACACCCTGAGCGATATCTTGGCCTTTAGTTGTTGCGGTTTGCACGGCCTGCTGACCCTTAACCTGAGCCTGTGCGCCAAACTCCTGCGCTTGTCCCCAAGCGCCATTTACTTTCTCGGCAACGACAGCTCTCGTCTCTTTACCGGTGCAAGGCGCACACAAAAACGCAGCAGCAGCACCAATCACACCACCGGCGAGGAAAATTCCCAATTTTTTACTCATAACAGCCTCCTGTTTTCAAAACCATTGCTTTGCAGTTGCCCTATTATAGCGCGCACTGATGTATTATGCGAAACTTTATATGGATGAAAACATGACGGCTCTATGAAACGGTTACCGTTTTGTTGTCGCAAGAAGCTCTTTAGGATTGTGAAGCGGCGTTCATCAAGGTCGCAACGCAGCGTTAGCTAAACCTGCACTGTGGTGTTGATTAGGATTGCACCGCGGCGTTGACAAGGCTATCGAGCACACCAGACAGCGTCAGCCCACCAGCAGCGCAAGCCGCAGGGAAAAGCGAGAGCTCAGTCATGCCCGGAGAAACGTTTGTCTCGAGCACACGCGCCTGTGCGCCGTCCCATATCACGTCGATGCGGCCAAGATCGCGCAGGTCATATGCGCGATAAACCTCGAGTGCCGCGCGCTCTATTTCGGCACGTATCCCCTGTGCATCGCTCTCTTTCAAAGATAAAGACTCGAGCCGTACCGGCGCGTAATAGTCAACCGCGTCGGCATCAAGTCGAGCGGCGGTGTCATACAGACCGCTTTTTGGCACAATCTCAACCGGAGGCAAAGCATACGCATCCCATCCGGTTCCTAAAATCGATACCGCCATTTCCACACCTGACACCCACTGTTCTATAACCACATGCTCATCAAACGAAAGTGCATCAAGTATAGCTTCACCTAACTCATCCTGAGCATCCACCCTATGTACGCCAAGCGCGCTGCCGCCATGAGCAGGCTTTACCGCAACCGGATACCCTCCGTGCACACGCGTCTCTACCAAATCAAGCGCGCTAGCTGCACCCATATCTTTGAAAGCATCACGCGCAATGCAGATGCCCTGCGGCCATGAAGCGATTGGCGGCTCACCGGTGATAGCCCGATACGCTGCCATAGTAGTGTGCAGGGAGTCTTTATTCCACGTGCTACGGCACACCGATGCAGGCGAACCCACAAAAGGGATATCTAAAAATTCGAGGAGACTTTGGATAGTGCCGTCTTCGCCGTGTTTGCCATGCAGGGCAATATAGGCCACATCAGGACGCTCGCTGCGCAAAGTTGGCACCAGCTCTTTAGTAGTATCGAGCGGTACAACTTTATGCCCCGCTTCCTCGAGAGCCGCGCAAACTTGCTTGCCACTTTCTAGTGAAAACTCACGTTCAAATGAGCTTCCGCCCATAAGCACTGCAACTTTCATTCCCATATGTCTAGCCTTTCATCAAAGGTTTACTTGTCGTTAGTCGATGCCGTATTTGATATAGCTGTCAGCAGCGCATCAGAGCCAGTATTTGATGCGCTACCCGGCAAAGCACCCGCCTCAATAAACGCGCGATACAGCGCGAGACGATCCTCAATAACTGCCGCGAGACGTCGGATAGCCTCCGTTAGGTGCTCGGGCGTTTCGAAACTAAAATTGATACGCATGCAGTTTTTGCCCGCGCTCGCGTTTGGATAAAAACTATCTCCCGGCACATAAGTCACGCCCGCTTCGAGTGCTTCGCTCAGCATTGATCCAGTATCGAAATACTCAGGCAACGTCACCCACACAAACAGACCACCCTCAGGATGTGTCCATGTTGCTTCAGGTGGAAAATACTCTTCGAGCGCATCAAGCATAGCGTCGCGCCGCGTGCGGTAAGTCTTGATGAATTTCTGCAAAGTGCGTTGCCAAGGGGTATCTGTGAAATAATGCGCGACGACCACTTGGTCAAACACGCTATTGCAAAGATCAGTGCCTTGCTTTGCGAGGTTTATTTTTGCAAGCACGCTTTTTGGCGCCACTATCCAGCCTGTGCGCAAACCTGGCGCAAAGATTTTTGAAATAGTGCCAAGATAAATGACGTCGTCACTTAGCGCTTTAAGCGGCAACACGTGTCCGCCGTCAAAGCGCAAACGCCCATACGGATCGTCTTCCACGATGAGGAAGCCGTACTCTTTCGAGAGCTCTATCAGGCGTTTTCTGCGCGCCGGCACCATCGTAACGCCGCCGGGATTTTGAAAATTGGGGATGGTGTAGCAAAACTTGAGGCGCGGATTGTTTTTGCCAATACGTTTAAGCTCTGCCTCGAGCAAATCCATGCGCATGCCTTCGTCATCAAACGGAATGCAATGCACATCGGGTTCGTATGCTGAAAATGCCTGCAGAGCACCCAAATAGGTAGGGCCTTCCGCCAAGATGATGTCACCCGGGTCGATGAAAGTCTTTGCGATAAGGTCGAGTGCTTCTTGAGCGCCAGCGGTAAGCATGACATTTTCTGGTTTGGCGCGAATACCGATATCGCGCACGAGGTCACACACCACACGCTGTGTGCTCGCCAAGCCCGCCGTTGCGCCATATTGCAGCGCTGTTGCACGCTCGTCCTCGCATGCCGCACGCACGGCACGCTTGATAGCACTCTGCGGTAAAAGCGCGACATCAGGCATGCCGCCAGAAAGACTGATAACATCAGCTCGCGTAGCGGCGGAAAACAAATCACGCACAGCTGAAGAGCGCATCTTGGTGATGCGCCTGGCGACTTTGTCGCTTGTAGTGTCAAATGTTAAATGTGCTGTAGTCATGACATTAGAGTACCACGATGCTGTTTAAAAAACTTTCAGTATCGCGAAAAGCCCGCAAGGCGACCAAATCATCGGCAAAATTCACTGTTATGCGCGCATGCCCGCACGATTCATCTATCCATTCGGAGGTGCCAAGGTAGGTAAAGTCGGCGGCGGGTGCAGGGATGCCATCCACATCGCCTGCAACCTTTGCGCATGGAGGCCGCTTTTTCTCAAGCGTCGCACGCATTTGGTATGCTATCACGAGGTGCTCCATGAGATGCGGCAGCGGCGTGTTATCGATAACGTGCCCAAAAGTGGCACCTTTTTCGTTAACGCAAGCATGGCTTGCAAGCGAGGGAAACTCTGCTAGTGCACGC
The DNA here is from genome assembly GCA_964400955.1 of uncultured Gordonibacter sp. Lineage (GTDB taxonomy): Bacteria > Actinomycetota > Coriobacteriia > Coriobacteriales > Eggerthellaceae > CAJFUR01. Next base: position 3,685 of record CAYNWQ010000008.1, read on the forward strand.
GCAGCCAGCGCAGGAGTAGTATCACGCGCGCCTTGAGCAATGCTCACTTCTGCGCACATTCGTCCACGTGATACATCAAGTTTGGTAAGAGAAATCGCTTTCATTTTGACACGTATGACCTACGTAACTTGTGACCTGCGCGACTCGCACCCTGTCCGGCCGCTTTACCCAACATCTGCGTTGCTCGCATTTGTATCAGCAGTATTAGTAATGCTCGTACTTTCACGCGTCAAAACGACTGTGTTTTCATTTGTCGGCACGGTATAGCTCGCGCCTTGCACGCCAGCAAGTAAAGCCTCCCACGACCAAGATATGTCTTCGAAAAACTCATTTATGCCGCCACCTTTGCCATCGATAAACACAAGCGTTTGTCTATCAGGTGAAAACCAGTAATGCCCGCCTCCCGCATATTCACCAAAAGACAGCGCAAAGGTCTTTGCTGTCGCATCGAGCGTGTAGCTATAAGCCACATCTTCAGTGATTTTGATAGTACTACCGTCTATCTCTACCGCGACACCCAAACTGCTCGCATACCACTCACCTTGCATATCTTTTGCGTCGTCCACGCCAAACCAGCGAAACCACGAAAACAAAGCGATTACCAGCACAAAGGCGCCCACTATACTCAAGACGAGCACTTTTGGCCAAAGGCGGCGGGATTTGTTTTGCTGCGCGCGAACAGAGCGCCTCGTCGGAGCTGGCGCGTTTTCGGCGGTAACGCCGCCACGAACTACGCGAGAGGTATCGCTTGCGCGTGTACTTTCGGAGTTATATACGCGCGCATTTACACTCGCTCCCTCGCGGGTGCTTGCGTGCGCACTCGCATGAATATCATCGCGAATATTTGCACTTTCGTTTCCCCGCACGTTTGCGCGCTGCTTTGCCTCTGTACTTGGACGTCTTTTCGTTACCAACGCTTTGACTTCCCTATTGACTTGCCTACAACTCTGCTGGCGAATCTTTTCGCACGCTTATCGCTTTCGCTTACGATTTGACCAAACACACTTGCCATTAAGCAGGGGCGATAACGTCGGTACCCATATAAGGCACAAGCGCTTTTGGCACGCGGATGGTGCCATCCGGCTGCTGGCAATTTTCGATGATGGCCGCCATCGTGCGACCCACCGCAAGACCACTACCATTGAGCGTATGCACGTAGCGCGTACCTTTGAAGTTTTCAGGGTCACGATATTTGATGTTTGCACGACGCGCTTGGAAGTCAGTACAACAAGAGCAGGAAGATATCTCTTTGTAGTTGTTATAGGAGGGCAGCCAGACTTCCAAGTCGTAAGTCTTCGCCGCAGAAAACCCGATGTCTCCAGTGCAGAGACTTACCACGCGATAAGGCAGTTCAAGCGTCTTTAAGATGTTTTCGGCGTCTTCGACCATGGCCTCTAGGTCATCAAAGCTTTCCTCGGGCTTGGCGTATTTCACCATTTCGACCTTGCTGAACTGATGTACACGTATGATGCCGCGCGTATCACGACCAGCACTGCCTGCTTCTTCGCGGAAACACGGCGTAAAAGCGCAGTATTTCAAGGGCAGCTGACTCGCATCGAGCACTTCACCTGCATGTATATTGGTAAGTTGCACCTCAGCCGTTGGGATAAGGTAAAGCCCGTTGGTTGTTTTAAAAAGGTCATCCTCAAACTTGGGAAGCTGTGCTGTGCCAGTAAGCGTGTTTGCATTTGCAAGCGCCGGGCACCACCATTCTTTGTAGCCACGAGAAGTGTGAGTGTCGGCCATAAAATTGATGAGCGAACGCTCAAGGCGCGCACCGAGTCCGCCGAGCAGATAAAAACGGCTTTGCGCGAGTTTTACGCCGCGATCAAAGTCGATAATACCCAGCTCAGGTCCCAAATCCCAGTGAGCTTTTGGCTCGAAGCCCTCTGCCTCAAAGTCACGAGGAGTGCCCCAACGGCGCACCTCGGGGTTGTCATTTTCGTCGTCACCCACAGGCGTTGTCGCATCTGGCATATTAGGAGTGTGCATCAACATATCGCGCAATCCGCCATCTGCTTCTTCGCGCTTTTTGCTCACAACTTCGAGCTTTTCGTTTATAGCGCGTACCCGCGCTTTGGCCTCTTCAGCCTCATCACGTTTGCCCTGTGCCATCATCTGACCGATAGCTTTAGACTCGGTATTGCGCTGAGCTTGCAGTGCTTCTTCTTCCGCGATAGCCGCACGGCGCTCACTGTCAAGCTGCGAAAAGAGGGACGCATCCCATGAAGCGTGACGATTTTTCATTGCTTGTGCAACTGCTTCTTGGTTTTCGCGGACAAATTTGATGTCTAGCATGGTAATGCGCTCCTTTTTGTTTGCTTTTGTATGCCTGTTGTTAGCGCTATCAGCGCTATGCCAACAGCGAGCCTACAGTATAGCGCACTGCGCGGCGCTCACACGTAAGTATCTGACGACCCGCACACATTGTTCGCAGACGGAAAGCACCAGCGAGCGATTGATGGCAGTCAGCGGATTAATCGACAAGCCCGCAGGGCAATTGGTTCATCACGAGCGCACAGCTAACCCTGCGCTTTTCCTTGGCTGCGAGCAAGAAATGTCACAATGCGTGCTCTGTTGTGGCGTTGCATCACGACAAATGACTCATCAAAGGCAGCGGATAACCCACCGCAAGCACCACTGTCACGATGCACGATAAAACCACAGCGAGCTTAAATTTCTTTGCCATATAAACCTATATCTATGAGTCGCATAAAAAATACTTGTCTTGCTAGGTCATCTTTCTGAGGCGCCGGTGATTGCTTCGTCGAGACAATCGTTTTTAGGCACTGGCACTTGTGTCCGACTCATCGAGTCCATCGTTCCAAGTGTCGGTGCCGCCGTCATCAAGCCAGTTATCGCCGGTGGCATAATCTATGCCCACACCCGGCTCAACGTTATAGCAAAACACACAAAACGACACACCCGCACCACCGTCTTCCACCGAAAGAGCTTCCATCAACACACCACGACACACCTCGTCACTTCCAACAAACACTGGCGTCACGCAATACAGCACATGGTTTCCGGTTTTTCGAACGTATTGCAAAATGCCTTCCTCGAAAGGTTGCATGCCATCCGCATTGAAATAACGCGTGCCGGTAACAAGGTTGCACTCGTTGGCATTCTCTGCTGTAAGCGACCAGCCCAGCAAGTGACTGCGATTGTAAAGCAGTTCGTTTTCGATGAAGTCGTATTTGCTGCGCTGCCAGCCCGTAGGATGAATCTCACTGATAGAAGTACGCTCTTCGCCGTCAGCTGGCATGGTCTCTTTTCCCACGCATGCACACGCCATGCCGCATCTGCCCAACTCATCGAGCTGCGAGTAAACCTCCCAATCAGTGGAGTACTTTGCAGGGTCACTGATGGCACCCGCCAGCCACTGACAAGCTGCATCGGTTGAAGTAATGCCACACCCTGCAAACTGGGGCGTGTTGTTGTTGACCTCTACGTAGGTGCCACTCGTGTAGGGAGACACCTGCGAAAGAATAGACGCGGAGGTCTCAGAGGTAGAAGTGTAAGTGTAGGTTTGGTTTGCACCAAAAGGCTGCCACGAGTCTGTAAATCGCGAACAGGCACCACCTGCCGCACCACCTATTGCTAAAACAACAGCGATGAGAGCAGCAAGCAGTGCCTTAGACGGTGAATTGAGGTATTTATTGTTAGGGTGTGGGCGCATATCTGCTATATATCAGGCGTCTATGAGCTATTTACCGAGCAAATACTCGGTAATGCCCGCGGCTGCACGCTTGCCAGCGCCCATGGCCAAAATAACCGTTGCCGCGCCGATAACCGTATCGCCTCCCGCAAAAACACCCGGTACCGAGGTTGCGCAAGTTTCGTCATCAGCTACGATGAGATTGCGATCTGTCACCTCAAGACCTGGGGTGGTTTGTGCAATATGTGGGTTTGTTTTCGAACCAGCAGCGATGACAAACATATCAGCATCAATAACAAACTCACTACCCTCTTGTGCGACAGGACGACGACGTCCGCTCGCGTCAGGCTCGCCGAGCTCCATGCGCACGCACTCAACGCCACTTATCCAACCCTTGTCGTCCCCTATCAAACGCACGGGATTGCAAAGCAACTGAAAGTGTATGCCTTCTTCTTCGGCGTGGTGTATTTCTTCGGCGCGAGCAGGCATTTCCGCACGCCCACGACGATAAACGACAGTCACATCTGCACCGAGGCGACGCGCGGTGCGCGCAGCATCCATAGCCACGTTTCCGCCGCCCACCACGACGCATTTTTTGCCGGCATAAACCGGCGTATCATACTCGCCGAAACGATATGCTTTCATGAGATTTACGCGTGTGAGCAGCTCGTTTGCGACCATAACTCCGTTTAAGCCCTCACCGTCGATGCCAAGGTAGCGCGGCAATCCCGCTCCCGTGCCCACAAAGACCGCATCAAAACCCATCTCGTCTAAAAACTCGCGTACCGTATAAAGGTTACCCACGAGCGTATTTGTTTCGAAAGTCACGCCGAGCTTTTCGATGCTTGCAACTTCTTGAGCCACGAGCGCTTTTGGCAAACGAAACTCAGGGATGCCGTAAGTGAGCACGCCGCCTACCTTATGGAGCGCCTCATACACCACAACCTCAGCACCCTCACGCGCGAGTTTCTGCGCACAGGTAAGAGATGCAGGACCTGAGCCTACGACCGCGACGCGTTTACCTGCAAGTTCATTGGATTTTGGGGTGATGTTTGCAGGGGCTGCACCCACGGAGGCGGCGCTGGCTGCACCCTCGGCGCCTTCGGCAGTAGCTGCGTTCTCGGCGCCTTCGGCTCCTTCGCCTTCATGTGCCATATGCCAATCAGCCACGAAACGCTCTAGGCGCCCAATACCTACCGGCTCACCTGCACGTCCGCGTTTGCATTTCCCTTCGCATTGGTTTTCCTGCGGGCACACGCGACCACATATTGCCGGCAGCGTGTTGGCATCTATCACGAGCTCATAAGCTTCTTCAAAGTTTTCCTGTGCCACCTGCTCTATAAAACGCGGAATCGGCACACCTACCGGGCAGCCTTCCACACATGGAGAATCCGGGCATTGCAGGCAGCGGCGCGCCTCGTTTACAGCTTCTTCGAGGGCATAACCACGCGCAACCTCTTCAAAACACGTTGCGCGATAAGCTGCATCGAGCTCAGGCATAGGAGTCTTAGTTTTTTGTTTGTTTATCTCATAACTTGCGCGCGCCATCTTATGCCTCCTCGCCTTTTTTTGCATCTATTATCTTTGCGCCCATGCAGGCATCACCGGCCGCCCCTTCTTGTGCCAAAAACCTCTCTTTGGCCTCCGTCTCAAACGAACGATACATCACGCCTCGGCGCATGGCCTCGTCATAATCGATAAGATGCGCATCGAAGTCCGGCCCGTCCACACACGCGTGCAAATACTCGTCGCCCACTTTCACGCGGCACCCACCGCACATGCCAGTGCCATCTATCATGAGCGGATTCATACTTGCAAGCGTTTTAATGCCATACGGTTTTGTAGTTGCCGCTACAAATTTCATCATGATGACAGGGCCTACCGTCACGACAAGGTCATACTTTATGCCCGCGTCAAGACGCTGTTGCAAAGGCTGCGTTACCACACCTTTGTTGCCGTTTGACCCGTCGTCAGTCATCACCATATGCCACGTGGAACATTTCGCGATTTCCTCTTCGAAAAGCACAAGGTCAATGTTGCGAAAGCACGTGATGACATCCACCTCGCAGCCGTGGTCATAGAGCCACTTGGCCTGCGGGTATGCAATCGCCGTGCCGAGGCCACCGCCTATGACGCAGGCGCGCTTAACACCGGTAAAATCTGTCGGTTTGCCCAAAGGCCCGGCAAAGTCAGCCAACTCATCGCCTGCACTCATACGCGCAAGTCGCATAGTGGTTGCACCCACCTGCTGAAACACTATCGTGACCGTACCAGCCTCGGGGTCACATTCGTTCATGGTAAAAGGAACGCGCTCCCCCACTTCGTCAATACGCAGCATGATAAACTGACCCGGTAAGATACGTTTTGCGATTTCTGGCGCACGCACAACCATGCGCGTCACCTCGGCATTGAGCGCCTCAACTGATACTATTGGATACATTAATTTTGCCTTTCAAATACAAACGACATTGCGCGTGCAGCCACGTATGGCCATGCGCGGACAAATGTGTATATCTCGTCTCAAAAAACGCGAGAAGTATAGCAGAGTGGTTTAACAAAATTGTGACGAGATTATGCTCGAGCGGTAAATGGGCAGCTCTTTGACGAGCTGCCACACCCTCTAGCGAGCTTTCACACCCTTTAGCGAGCTGCCACACCCTTTAGCTCACAAATTTGCTGATAGTTGAGACAACCTCTGCGACGTCTATAGGCTTTCCGATATGCTCGTTCATGCCAGCATCAAGACACGCGTGCTTGTCGTCTGCAAAAGCATTGGCCGTCATCGCAATAATAGGTACCGTCGCCGCATCGGCTCGCTTCATCGACCTGATTTCGCGCGTCGCTTCAAGACCATCCATCACTGGCATCATCATATCCATAAAGATAAAGTCATACGTATAGGGATTTGAGTCAGCGAAAGCATCAACTGCTTTTTTACCGTTTTCCACGCCAGTGACCACAAGTCCCATCTCTTCGAGCATTATGCGCGCTATCTCCATGTTGATGCCGTTGTCTTCAACAAGCAAAGCGCTGCGGCCGCTCAAGTCGAGTTTTTCAGGCAATTTCGGCGTTTCTTCTGTATGCTTGTAGTTTTTATCAAGCTCAAAAGGTATCACTAAGCGTATGGTAGTGCCAACATTTTCCTCACTATGCAAATCTATCGTACCGTCCATCTTAGTAACGATATCTTTCACGATAGAAAGCCCAAGCCCTGAACCTGAAAAACCCGTAGTGGTTTCTTTGCCCTCACGGGCGAGCGGCTCAAAGGCGCGCTTTTGAAACTCCTCGCTCATGCCTTGACCGGTGTCTTCACATATAAACTCGTAGATAGCCTCTTCGCCGTCGCTCTCGAGCTCGTTGCAATAAATCTTGAGGCTGCCACCTCGCTTGTTATATTTGACCGCATTTGAAGCGATATTCATCAGCACACGGTTGAGATGCACGGGACTACCCACCACATAACGATGCGTGATGTGGGTATCTTCTCTGCCGCCACTAAACAACACATGGTGCTGGCTGGCGTTTGCCGCAACGATAGGTAAAGTATTGAGCAGGAGTTGACCAAGGTCGAAAGGCTTATGCTCAAGCTCAATGCCCCCTGTTTCCATCTTTGACACATCAAGCACATCGTTAACGATAGAAAGCAGATAGTCAGACGAGCGGAATATCTTTTCGATGCACTCCTCGTATTTTTCTTTATTGCCTTTGTTGTTGTCCATAATGCGCAACATACCAATGATGCCATTGAGCGGAGTGCGGATGTCATGACTCATGCGACGCAAAAAATCAGTCTTAGAACGGTTGGCTCTTTCCGCTTCGGCTGCCGCTGATTTCAGACGATCAAGATAGTCGAGCTCTCGTTCTTTTTCATCGGTAAACTCACGCGCGAGGTATAAAACTTTTTCGATGTGACCAGCATCATCACGGGTCTGTACGATAAAGCGACCCTTTAACCACCTGCCGAGCGGGGTTGCGTAATCTATGGAGATGGAGTTTTTGTTACCCATGCGTTCGTCTAGCGTGTCAGGATTGAGAAACTCGCGTACCTCGTCGCGCATGTCTTCGCGGATAAAATTTTCAACGATAGAAAGCATGGCCATATCAAAGTCACCTTCGGTGCCACCGCCAATCACGTCTTTCATGGCATCTGCGCATTTAATCACTTTATAGCGGTGAGTGCGCAAGTCGCCCGTCATAATGACCGAGCAAATAGTCGAAAGTGCCTCAACAACCGCTAGCTGCTCGTCAGCAAGAGCCTGCGCAATATTGCGTTCAATCTCATCGTCGATGCATCGAGAAAAAGACATGCCTTTGATCTCGTCGTCATTAAAATCTGTGCAAGCAGCGTAGGTGAGCATCCAGTGCGTTTTGCCATCATCGCCGATTTGCGGATGCTGCAGCTCGACTACTTGTTTGCCTTCGCGAAAAGAGGCGATTACTGCCTCTCGATTGAACAGATCCCAAAACTGTTTGGCTATTTTTTCGTCTGGCACTGTTGACGCGCCAACACGTATAAGGTCGTCGATATTACCCGCACGGTCGGCCGTTTTGTTGAGAAAGTTGTCGTATTCGACCATCTCATACGTGTCGTTTTTGTAGTCGATGTCGATTGCTAGAGGAAAAGCCATGCCGAGCGCTTTTGCGTAGTGCTGCATCTTGACATTTCTGTTGTGCTCTTCTTCGAGCGCCGCAAGCAGTGCTTTTCTGTCAGCGAAAATATCGCTACTTGGTGAAATGCCATTGTTTGGCAAAATGGCGTTAGTCGGCAAAATGTCATTGCCCTGCGAAGGCACAATAGGGTCTGTATCTGTCATTTTTACTATAATAT
>CAYNWQ010000008.1:12270-14217 GCA_964400955.1 uncultured Gordonibacter sp.
TCATTGCCCTGCGAAGGCACAATAGGGTCTGTATCTGTCATTTTTACTATAATATCTTTCTTTGCAAGGAAAGTGTTGGTATCATTCGGAGCGTTTTATATCATTTTGTAGCGAGATTTGCAAGAAAAGACGGGGCTCGTACGAAAAATAACACGCGGCACTACCTTTGATTTTACGCGTCGGTTGCCCTTGGCTATTACACCTCTAGGCGCGCTTATGTATCCGAGTACGTGTCCAGACGCGCAGCGCCTCCCCAAGCGCTTATATGTGTCCGAGTGCACCTATATTCTCTGAACGCGCATGTCCCCGAACACGCAGTGTCCCCAAAAAGAACTGGTAGGGGCGGAGGGACTCGAACCCTCATTCCGAAGAGGCGGATTTTAAGTCCGCTGCGTCTGCCAATTCCGCCACACCCCCGAAAACAGCGTCGTTGATTATAACCGACTTTTACCCGCTGCGTCTAGTAAAATACCGTGCAAAATATCAGATTCACTCACGGTAAAGCTCTCGAGGTGTGCAAGCGCACACACTTCCTGCAAAATAATAAGTCCCGCAACGATAACCGGCGCACGCCCCGGGTCTAGTCCTACTACCTGCTCGCGCACATCAAGCGGCAAACTCTGCAGATGAGTGCAGATACCATTAAGCGTCTCTCTACTCACTTGCGCTTTATGCACGCGGGTGCTGTCGTAGGTTTCCATATGCTCGCGGATACTTACCACACTCGTTGCCGTGCCAGCCACCGCCACAAGGCGATCGTAGGAATCTTGTAAATGCGCGAAATAGACGTTCATTTCTTGGCGTACCCAACTGCGCGCATGCTCGATTTCTGCAGGGGCAGGCGGGTCCGACGCAAAAAAACGCTCGGTGATACGACGACACCCAATGTTGAAAGAATGAACGTGAGCTGGTTCTTGCCCTGCACGCCCCGCAATAACCTCCGTAGAGCCGCCGCCAATATCAACCACTATGATATTTTCTCCCGCAAACTCACTTGACGCACCCAAAAAGGAAAGGGCAGCCTCACGCTCACCTGGGATAACCGAGAGCTCGACGCCGCGTTGCGCGAGAAGGTCGCTAAACTGCAGCGCGTTTTTCGCATCACGCACAGCTGAAGTTGCCATAACGACGAGAGGGATGTCAGCATGCTGTGGCGTGCGAAAGCTATCCAGTATGGAAAGGTAGTTGTCTATCGCATGTGCTACGCGCTGCATGGCCTCGGGTTTTAAGACCCCGGTCGCGTCTACTCCCTCGCCGAGATTGGTGATAGCATACTCGCGATCAAGTTCGAAAATGCTACCTTGCGCCGTGACGTCTGCTACCAACATACGACAAGTGACCGTCCCGATATCGATGGCCGCGAGACGACGCGAGGGCAGATTTTCCAGGGCTGCATTTGCGGGTACTTTTTCGAGCGTTTTTTCAGACGCTTTTTCGGGTGCTTTTTCGGATAAGTTTGAAGCTAGGACTTCGGACGCACTCGCAGTAGTAGTCTCAGGCGTCATTCCTCTTCCACTCCAAAAATCGGATCAAGCCAGATAGAATACCACGTTTCAGGAGCTTTCACACTGCCGGCAACGATGTTTGCCGTGAAGCTCGAATCATCCGCTATGTCATCAAGGCCGTAAACCGTTACCGCATGCTCGCCGGCCTTTGTCCAACCGAGTTCAGAATGGGCCCGATCTTCGATACCTTCATCGGTACTCAGAAGCGATACGTCGCTTTCTAGTGCGTCATTTCGTGACTCAATAGCATCGTATTCTGCCTGCAAACGGTCGCATTCGCGTACGGAAAAATAGTACTGCTGCGCTGCGGGATACAAATACACGCATGCAAGAACAAGGCACGCCGCTATTGCCGCAAATGCTGCAAGCCTTGCAGAACGAGCAGAAGAGACGCATGAGATGAACGAGCGCTTTTTTGCAGGCGTTTGTTCAGATGTATTTT
>CAYNWQ010000009.1:0-13396 GCA_964400955.1 uncultured Gordonibacter sp.
TACAGGTACCTGGCAAGAGACGCCCTTTAGTCCTATAGGTAGCGCCGAGCATCCTTTCGCAGGCACTTATGATGGTGGTGGCTATGACATCTATGGGCTTTGCGTGCGCGATGTGTATACCTATGCGGGACTTTTTGGCGCGACGTCGAAAACATCGGTCATCAAAAGTGTAAGCATCGCTTCAGGCGACGGCGAAAGTGCACCAAAAAGCACGGTCGAGATTAATGCAAGCACGCAAATCGTGCGTCATGTGGGCTCTTTAGTGGGGCGTGCGCAGGGCAGTGTGCTCGACTCAAAGAGTGGTGCGAGTGTGAGCGTAATCAGCACCACGCCTGCTACAAAGGCTTCACGCTATGTAGTACAAAACGTGGGCGGTTTGATAGGGTCATGCACAAGCGATGTGAGCAATTGCACCTTTACGAGTGCCGGTTCTCTTACGGTTAAGGTTTCAACCGATACTGCTGTCACTGATTCGGATAAGGCGGATGACTTGCGTGTAGCTGATAGTTTTGGAGGTGTGGTAGGGCGCTTTGGCGACGTGGGCGCTTACGGCACGCTTTCTGCTTGCACCAACGAAGGCACTATATGTGTTATCGCTACGGGCGCTGGCTCGCAAGACCGCTTTAAGGTTAACACGTATGCAGCACCTTTCTTTGTAGGTGGCGTGTGCGGATACTCTAACGGCAACGTCATCAATTGCACAAATGGCACCTTTAACGAGCTCAAAAATACTTCAACAGGCCTCGTGAGCACTTCAGCAACCGATAAACCCACAGGAGACCCCCTCGACAATCAAGGTGGAGACCAGGTGGCAGGTGTAGTCGGGGGACTTCGCAGTGTGTCTGAGGTAGAAGGCAAATACAATGACGGTGACCCCGAAAATCCCGTCGTGATACGCAATTGCAGCAATGTGGGTTGCGTAACGGGGCGTGTGTCGGTTGCGGGTATAGTGGGTGAAACTGGAGCATACACTACCGTATCTCAGTCTAAAAACGGCGTACCGAGCCAAGAGGAGCCAGGACACATCACGTCCACTCGTTGGAATAAACCCATCTCTGGTGGTGTCATTGGACGCACGTGGGGAGGAGTCATCGCGTGGTGTGCTAACTATGCCATAGTTGAAAACACACAAACAGGCTACTACATGGCAGGCGTGTGCGGAGCACTTTTTGCATCGAGTGACTACCCTGACCTTACGCCTGAAATGTATGGCTGCCTCAATACGGGAAACATCTATACGTCGAATCGAAATACTGGCACTGAATATCGCGAGGCGGGCATCCTTGGTACCAACGAAGGATACGTGCATGATTGTATTATGCTCAAAGGTACAGTGCCTTACCATAGCGATGAGGCTATTGGGTCGATGGATTGGGGCTCATACAGCAATCTTGTTGTTATGACACAAGCTGAAATGCAGTCTGCATCAAGTGCTGCTCTACTCAACGCTTCTGCAGCACAAGACCAAAATTGGGATTGCTACTGGTTTGTTAATGGGTCGGGATATCCTATCCTCAATACTTGGGCAACCGATGCCGACCGCATAGACTTAAGTGAGCTTAGCGTCACTACGGTCGAACAGACGGCCGAGGCTCCCTATCTTGGTGTCAGTGGTGCTATCCCTACTTTTTCTCTTACGCTTGCAGACGGCACAACCCTCGTGCAAAACACTGACTTTTATGTCGTCCCTCAAGCAGACGCTATCGACATGTCGTCCGGCGAAAAGAAATACACGGCAAGCATTGTCGGGCTTGGCAGATACATTGGTGAGCTCACCAACTATGCGGCGTACTCTATAGGAAAAGGTGATCTCGCGCAGGCAAACATTGTCGTGTCGAGTGAGAAATACAATTTTGGTAAAGTGGTCTTTCCTGCTAGTGTCGAAGCGCGTATTGCGGGACGCGCTATAGATACTTCTGAGTATAACTATATTATCTATGATAGTAACACCAATGAAATCAGCGAGAACAAGCCTCGTTTTGCAGTTTATGATAGTTTAGGTTATGTGTCTTTTGACGGTGGCGCAAGCAAAGAGCTGGTAGCAGGACATGACCTTAACAACGAAACGCGCAGCTATATTCTTTATGATCGCAGTGAGCAAAAAATATCTGACAGCGCGGGCAACGTCTATTATGTCAAGGGTTCCGGAGGATTGCCGGGCGTTATAGTGGATAACCACAAGAGTTGCGTTGCCTTGAAAAAAGGCTCACCAGCAGGTAATATCGTGTTGGTGCAAGCCAATGAGACAAGTGAAAAACTCACCGGTTCTTGCATTGGCTACTACGTGATAAGTCAAGTCAGCCTCTATGCTGATTGCACTCTCGAGAGTGCGACTTGTCAGGGTGTGACTTGGTCGTGGGACGCGGACGCATCGGAGTTTTATGTGGCTGACACGAGTGGTACGCGCACGAGCCCTGCTGCGACTTTTACTGGTGAGACCATCACACCTGAGGTGACTCTCACCTGCGGCAGTCGCACGCTGGTAAAAGACAGTGACTATCGCATCGTCTCAGGCGACCCTAATCCCTCCCAAGACGACATTACAACGAGCGCTGCACAGGCAGGCTCAGATACTGACACTGACCCTTCTGCAAATCGCAACGTCACAAGTGACAAAGTACGTGCGGCCATTACGATACGACCTGTTGATACGCTGAGCATGAGTAACTATCTCATAGGCTATTTTGACATAGCGCCTGCAAAGCTTAAAGATTGCGAAATTTCTCTCGAGAAAGACACGTGGGGTATAGCAGGTGCAGCCGTTGAGCCGCAGGTAAAGGTTACACTCAATGGAGTCGAGCTTATAGAGGACACTGACTACACCGTAAGTTATGCCAACAATACGAGTGCTGGCACGGCGAGCTATACCGTGACAGCAAAAGACAATCTTTCCGGAGGTAACACGCTGAGTTACACGGGCACTTTTACTATTGTTGATCAAACGCAAGAAATCGCTGGTGACACCCGTATAGAGACCGCTATTGCTGCTGCAAAAAGCGCTTATCCGCAAGGCGCGGCTGGTGTGATAGTCGCAAGCAGTAGCAACTTTCCTGATGCGCTTGCGGCATCTTCTTTGGCAGGCGCACTTGACTACCCCATACTACTTGCGAGTGATGACAGTATAGATACGCTCAAAAATGCTGTGCGCGCACTCGGTGCAAAACAGATAATTGTGGTAGGTGGTGTGTCAGCCGTCTCTCAAAGTGTAGAGAGCGCTCTTGTCTCTCAGGTGGGTAAAAGCAACATGGAGCGCTTGAGTGGAGATACGCGCTACGACACGCAAATGGAGATATATGATTATGGTTGCGAGCACAATCTCTGGAAAGCTGCACCTATCATTGCGACGGGTTCAAATTTCCCTGATGCGCTGTCCATCTCGCCCTATGCAGCTTACGCGTGTGCGCCTATTTTCCTCGTTTCGCCTGATGAGGGTTTGTCTGCACGTGCAATGAGTGCGCTTGCGAGTGACTACAAAGGTGCGACTAATACGGTTATCGTGGGCGGTACAGCCGTGGTGAGTGAGTCAGTTGCAAGCCAAGTAAAAAATGCAACAGGTACGACGCCTACACGTCTTTCGGGTATTGACCGCTATGAGACATCAAAAAAGATTTCAGAGTACAGCGTGGACGCAGGGATGACGTGTGAGAGAGTGGGCATTGCGACAGGTACGAACTATCCCGACGCGCTTGCGGCGGGGCCGGTGCAGGCAAAAACGGGCTCTTTGGTATTGCTTGTAGCTCCGGGTGAAACCAAGTTTGCGAGCGCATATCTGAGTGAAAATGCAAAAGATGTCGTCTCACTGGTCTTCTTTGGAGGTAAGGCAGTTTTGCCGCAGAGTTTGCGAGGTGAATTGACATCAGTTTTAGGATGGAATTAAAATCATCCTTTTTGAGTTTCTTTGAGAATATAGTTACAATAGATGCATTGTTTTTAAGTGCATGAACAAATATCGTAAAAAGGAGTAAAGTATGGATTCGTCTAGCAAAAAAAGCTTTGCCTACAAAGTGCTCACGTTTGCTCTTGCTTTGATGCTTGCGCTTACGCTTTCACCTTTGCAATCTGTCGCGGCCTATGCTGCAACAGATAAGGCTGCAGATAGCGCAGCAGATAGCGCAGCAGATAGCGCAGCGAGCGGCTCTTCTGAGCAAATCGAGATGGCAAGTGTTGTCGAACCCCTTGAAACGGGTACTGTCATGGGTGGCAGTAAAGTCACCAAAAATGGTACCTATAACATTGCAAAGGGGTCTACGGGTACTATCACCGTCGGAGAGGGTATTGATGTAACATTTATCGGTCAAGGTATCACAACAGATGCGGCCTATACCGATCTAAGTATCGAGGTTGGCAACAACTCAAAACTCACCATCAAAGATGTCTATATCACCTCTACGGATAGAAAGAACCCATCGCTTATTGATTTTGATGGCAAAGGCACTTTAGCTATCGAGGGAGAAAACATCCTCGAAATACCGACCAAAAACGAGTTCGGTTCATTAAATGTGTTTTCGGCGGTTATCCATGTGGACGCAGATGCCGATGTGACGTTTTGTGGTTCGGGCGTGTTGTACGGTTATAAAAACTCACTGGGTTCTTTCATAGGCGAAAATGCCGAGCAGAGCTCTGATGAGGCCTGCGGCAACATCACGTTTGAAAGTGGCACCTGGTGCATAAAAGGATCAGCAACTGGTCCTCTCATTGGTGGCAATAATGCAAATGGCGATTGCGGTACTATCACTATTAAAGGCGGAGAACTCTATCTAAAGGCAGTTGCAGGAGGAGCGGCTATCGGATGTTCAGCGAGCAGTGTTGCTGCACCAAATGTTGTCATCTCTGGTGGCGCGGTTGAGATAATGTGTGACTGGATTAGCAGCGCTATAGGCAATGGCGCTAAATCCACCACAGCCGACCCTGGTAAGCTCACTATATGCGGCGGCTCTCTCAAAACCTTCATTACGCGAAACGCATCACAAGGCAAACGTTGGAGCGCGACTATTCCTGATGGCGCGCATTCTGCTATCACAAGTGAGATAGTTACTGCTAGTGCACAAGATGCGAGCGGCAATGCGGTCTATCAATCTGTTTTTGACGCTTCGGACTATGCGGACAAAGACGCTATCAAGGTGACATATAACAGTACTACGCTTTACAATGCTAAGCTGCCTAGTCTAGTGACCAATGAGATGAAAAACCCCAGCAGCAACTATACTCCCGATAATTGGCTTGAAAACGATGCCAAAAACATGTGGAATGGTGCAAGCGGTTCAAGCTTTGCGAAAGATGAAAATCTCTACCTCTGGTTGCCAAAAGACGCCAAAACCATAGAGGTTTGCGGCGACGTTTATCAGTGCATATTTAACGAGCAGACCCAATCCTTTGACTTTAAAAAGGGTGGTGTCAGCACGGAGAGCTTTTCAGGTGAGACTCGCATAGAGACCGCTATCTCTGCAGCAACAAGTGCTTATCCGCAAGGTGCAGAGGGTGTTATCCTCGCAAGTGGTAAAAATTTCCCCGATGCTCTCTCAGCTTCTACGCTAGCAGGCGCGCTCGACTATCCTATTTTGTTGGTGGATGATGACAGTATCGATACAGTCCTTAAAGCAGTAACTGAGACGCTTGTCGCGAAAAAAGTTATCGTTGTTGGTGGTGAGGCGGCAGTTTCTAAGGATATCTATAAGGCTTTTGAGGCTAAACTAGGCGCGGGCAACATCGACCGTCTCAGTGGGGATACGCGCTATGAGACCCAGATGAAGATTTATAACTACGGTAAGTCCCTTAAGCTTTGGCAAGGTGCACCCATCATCGCTACGGGCAGCAACTATCCTGATGCTTTGTCTATCTCATCGTATGCTGCATATGCAAAGGCTCCTATTTTCTTGGTTGATGCAGACACTGGTATCTCCTCTGATGTGCTCGCGTCTCTCTTAAGTGATTATGCAGGCAAAAGCGCTGTTATCGTGGGTGGTCAGGCTGCTGTAACAAAGGCAACCGAAAATGCTGTAGACGCTGCAACTAAGGCTACAGCGGTGCGCTTGCAGGGTGGCACGCAGACAAGCGGCCGCACCTATACCGATGACAGGTACGGCACAAGTGCTGCTATCGCAGATTATTGCCTTGCTCAAGGCATGAAGGTTTCTTCGATTGGCTTTGCAACTGGTTCTAATTATCCGGATGCTTTAGCTGCAGGTCCTGTGCAAGGCAAGTCAGCAGGCATTGTGTTGCTTGTGGCAGATGGCTATACAACTTCGGCGATTGCACTTCTTAATAGCTTAAAGTCTGACGACTTTGCAAAAGCAGTATTTTATGGTGGTACGGCAGCAATCCCTCAAACCGTGCGTGACGAAGTGCTCAAGGTATTGAACAGCTAAAGGTCTTTAAGGTTTTTTAAAGAACGCGCTAAGTAAACATGCGGCAAAGGGTGATAATAGTGCCCTTGCCGCATGATTTTTGATAAGAGGTTTTTATGACGAGACATATGCAAACGAAATACACTAATCCCCACACGTCGCTTCTGATGCTGGCGCTCATTGCGTGCGCGTGCGTGTTTTCGTTTGCGCTCGTCTTAGGCGTAAGTGATGCTTTCGCGGCTGAGTCGGGCTCTATCGCCGGTGCAAATCGCTACGACACAGCTGCCCAACAAGCGCGCGCGGCTTATCCAAGTGGCAGCAGCTGCGTCATCGTTGCAAGTGGCGAAAACGGCTATTGGGCAGATGCGCTTTCAGCATCTGGACTTGCCGGTGCGCTTGATTGCCCGATTCTTTTCGCGCAAAAAGACTACCTGCCAAGTGAAACTTGGGATACTATCACCACTCTTGGCGCGAAACACGTGATTTTGATAGGTGGTACGGCGAGCGTGTCTGAGGCAGTAGAAAACACCTTGGGTGCGTGCGGGTCAGTTACAAAAGTAGACCGGATTGCTGGCGATGACCGCTATGCGACACAGGTAGAGATATACCGCTATGGCAAAAGTGGCTACGATGGTAAAAACCATTGGGGAAGTGAACTTGCTATCGTTGCAAGTGGTGCCAATTTCCCTGATGCGTTGTCGGGATCATACCTTGCTGTGCGCAAAGCAGCACCTATTTTTTTGGTCGATGGTTCAGGAGAGTTTAACGCAGATCAAGAAGAGATACTGCTCTATACCTGTTTTAATCAAAGCGTCCTTATTGGTGGTACTGACGTTATAAGTGATGAAACTTATGGCTTTGTCGAAGCGGCAAGTATGGCAACCTCAAAAGATGCCGCCGCTCATGTCGTGCGTATCGGTGGTGATACGCGCTACGAAACGAGCTCGCTTGTAGCGCAGTGGTGTGTAGATCAAGGATATGCTTCTTGGGATAAGCTCAGCTTCGTGAGTGGGGATGTCCCTTATGATGCGCTTGCGGGCAGTGTTTTAACTGCAAAGCGAGGCTCGGTCATGTTGCTGGCAAGCTATATCCATTCTTCAACGTTCCAAAAAGCCATTTCGCGCGCTTACGCCATTAATACGTATAGCTACTTTGGCGGCACGAGCGTTTTCCCAGAAAGCCTGCGCACCTACATCGCTTACTCTATCAGGGCTGGTTATTTTCTACCAATGGGTGCATCGCGTCTGCCTGACCGCAGTTTTGTTTACTGTGACTCAACAGGAGTTTACCGCGAAGATAACATCTATTACAGCGATTGGATTGCGCTGGCTAACGAATACTCGAGTGTAACCGGCTGGCTCATCTTGGTCGATACTTGGTCAAATCATGTGGTTATCTTTAGCGGCATGAAAGGTGCTTGGGTTGTAGAGCAATACTGGCAGTGCACGAGTGGTGCACCGAGCTCACCGACGGTAAAGGGACAGTTTGTCATAGGCTCGCGTGGGCTTTCCTTTGGGCATGGGTATACGTGTTGGTACTGGACGCAGTTCTACGGCAACTATCTTTTCCATTCGGTGAAATACAACCCTGGCAGCATGACGTCTATCCAAGATGGGCGTCTCGGCGTTAACGCGTCAGCTGGATGCGTGCGTCTCGAGATAAGCAACGCGAAATGGATTTACGACTACATACCTTCCGGCACGAAAGTGGTGGTAGGCTAGCGGTTTGCTTTGAGCTGCGCAAAAAGTTTCGTGCAGTGAGTGCGCACCCACGAAATGATACTGCCCTCGATGAGCGTGAGGCGCACATTTCCACGCCGTAAAGGGAAAAGCATCATGCGCATCATCGTTGTATTAGGGCAGGTGAGTGCAAGAGCCTCTTTCGCGTGAGGCGTTGATATCATACGCTCGATCTCAGCGTGTTTTTCAGCGGCAGAGAGCGTGCAAGCGCTGTTAGTCACGTTTTCCACGCAACCTATCAAACGCTCGGTGTAGCGCCTCGATAAAAACTCTTTGATTTCAGGTGTATTCAAACCCCATTGCGCGTACAACTCACACAGCCATTTGTGCTCTTCTTCGCGTTTGTCATACATATCGGGTCGGTATTTGGTGTTTTCGCTTTCCGCGCGAGCACGCAAAAAATGATAAAAGCGAGCATTAAGACAACCCACACGCGAAATTTCACGTATCACGTCAAGATTGAAAGGTAAATCGTCCCAAAAAGTTGAGGGAAACTCGATGCTGTGGTCGCGCAAATAACTGCGTCGATAAAGTTTGTTCCAAGGAGCGTAGAGCAGTTGCGCATCAAAAAGCTCGTGAGCATGCGCACGAAACTCTTGCGCGCACGTATACACTTTGTCGGGTGCGGTGCGCAGCTCGCGATAATATTTGTCGTCTGCATAGTAGGTGTCGATATAAAAGCCGCAAACAACGAGGTCAAGCTCGTGTGCACACGCGAATGCGTGCATTTGCGCAAGCATGTCTGGCTCACACCAGTCATCCCCATCCATGAAATACAAAAACTCACCGTTTGCTTGGGCGAGTGCGGTATTTCTCGCGCTTGCAGCTCCTGCGTTTTCCTGATGAATGACGTGTATGCGCGCGTCTGCCGCGGCGAGCTCATCGCATATTTTTCCGCTGTCATCCGTAGATCCGTCGTCCACCAGAAATATCTCGAAATTGCTCAGAGTCTGCGCTTGCAGTGTTTCTATAGCGCGTTTTAAATATGCCCCCACGTTGTATACGGGTATTATGATGCTGACATCAACTTGCATGCTTTTTCAAAAAGCCTTTCTGGTGGATACCGTATATTCCTCGCGTTAATTGTAAACTAAACGTTATAATAGACGTTCGTTATGCAACAATTAGCAAAAAACAGTCAGACATCGCTGAAAGGAGCGGGGGGTGCAAAATATAGTGTGGCTTGAGTTCCCATTGCTTTTCATCATAGCAGCACTCCTCACTATGTTGTTTGTTCCTCTCGCGAAACGGCTGGCGATAAAGTGCGATGCTATCGATTATCCAAGTGAGCGCCGTGTCAATAAAGAGCCTATCCCTCGTATGGGGGGTGTCGCTATGGCAGGCGGACTTGTCGCGGTATTTTTGGTCGTACTGTTTGGCATGCATTTTTTGGGTTGGCAGAGTCCTTTTGTGCCGCATGGTTCTCTAGAAGTAAACTACTGGGGCGTTGCGCTTGGAGTGCTCTTTATATTTTTGGTTGGCGTGGTAGATGACATATACAGTCTCTCGCCAAAAGTCAAATTTTTAGGTCAGACTATCGCTGCTTGTATCGTGGCTGCATCAGGCCTTTTGCTCTCAAGTATTCACAATCCGGTGGGTGTAGGCTTTATTGAGTTTGGCTGGGTGTCTTATCCACTCACGGTGTTTTACCTTGTGGCTTTTGCAAACGTTATCAATCTGATAGATGGGCTTGATGGTTTGGCGGCAGGTATTACGGCTATATCGTCTTTGACTATCTTTGTGTTTTCACTTTTGACGTCTCGCCCTGATGCAGCATTGATGAGTCTTGCTCTTGCGGGTGTGTGCGTTGGGTTTTTGCGTTTCAACTTTCACCCGGCGTCCATTTTTATGGGGGATTCGGGCTCTTTACTTCTGGGATTTTCACTCGGTGTTGTCTCGCTTTTTGCGGTTGCGCGTTCGGCATTGTTTGTGTCTCTTCTGGTGCCTATCATAGCAGCGGGCGTGCCTATCACTGACACTGCTGTTGCCATCATTAGGCGCGTGCGTGCGCATAAACCTATCGATCAGGCCGACCGTGGACATATCCATCATCGCCTGCTGAGCGCAGGGTATTCGCATCGAGTGACAGTGTGCATTATGTGGGCATGGACGGCGGCGCTTGCCATTTGCGCGGTGCTTATTACTGAGCTTGAAGGCGTCGCGCGTTTTGTGATTTTTGTCATCGTAGCTGCGATTACTGCCTTTGGCATAAAAAAATTGCGGCTTTTGCATCCTGTGCTTTTGCATCATTACAATCCGCGTGGTAAAAAGGATGTGTCGAGCGCGCCTCCGGGCGGGGGCGATAGCGCGCCAAAAGAGTAACCCAAGCACAATTTTTTTAGCTTTATAACAGAGATAACCCTTATAAAAAAAGATGAGGTGACCATGGCTTTAACAGATGAACTTAATGACTTGCGCACAAGCACACTTGGTGCTATCTCGCAAGCTCAAACAACCGCAGAACTTGAAACCGTACGCGTGAGTGTACTGGGCAAATCAGGTAGTCTTACGGCTTATTTGCGCTCGATGGGGCAGGTGCCCAAAGAAGAGCGTGCGAGTGTGGGAAAGCTCGTAAACGAAGTACGCGGTGCGGTCGAAGACGCGCTTGGTGTGCGTAAAAGTGCACTTGAGGCAGCTGAACTTAATGCCGCTATTGATGCTGCTGCAGTTGATGTGACGCTGCCAGGACGCGCGCAACAGATTGGTACACGCCACCTCATCAATGGCATTATCGATGAGATCTCTGAGATATTTTTAGGGCTCGGTTACAAGATCGCCGAAGGGCCCGAAGTAGAAACTGACTACTACAACTTTACGGCGCTCAATGCGCCAGCTGACCACCCGAGCCGCTCCATGCAAGATACGTTTTACGTGCGCGACTTGTCGGGGGACGCGGCGGCAGTGCGCGGCGAGTCTGATGTGCTGCTCCGCACGCAAACATCTGGCGTGCAAGTACACGTGATGGAACAAGAAGAGCTACCCATCTACATCATCGCTCCTGGTAAAGTGTATCGCCGTGACGTGGCTGACCCGTCGCATTTACCGCAGTTTAACCAGATAGAGGGTCTCGTGGTTGACAAGGGCATCACGTTTGGTGACCTGAAAGGCACGCTTGAGCATTTTTGCCGCGAGGTTTTTGGTGCCGAACGCAAGACGCGTTTTCGTGCGCATTATTTTCCCTTTACCGAGCCTTCTGCTGAGGCGGATGTGAGCTGCGGTGTGTGTGGCGGCACGGGACACCTTGAGAGTGGTGAGCGCTGTCGCATGTGCAAAGGTACCGGCTGGCTTGAGATATTAGGCTGCGGCATGGTGGATCCAAACGTGCTAGAGATGAGTGGCATCGACCCGGAGGTTTACAGCGGATTTGCCTTTGGCGTAGGCGTGGAGCGTGTGGCGTGCTTGAAATACAATGTGCCTGATTTGCGTATGCTGCTCGAAGGTGACATGCGCTTTTTGCGTCAGTTCTAATTGAAGTTGTGACGACTTACTTTGAGTCTAGAGCGATATTTTCGATAGAGGAAAGACAAAATGAGAGTTTCTTTAAAGTGGTTAAGTGAATACGTTGAAGTACCAAACGACCTAGGCGCTTTTTGTGATCGGCTCGATTTGACGGGTACGGGCGTAGAAGGCGTAGAGCGTACGGGTGACAATTTGTGCGGCGTGGTCGTAGGATACGTGCTCACCTGTGAGTCGCATCCTGATAGCGACCATATGCATGTGGTTACGGTAGAGGTGGGCGCCGATGAGCCCTTGCAAATCGTGTGTGGCGCGCCAAATATTGCAGCTGACATCAAGGTGCCGGTCGCAACGATTGGCACGGTTATGCCTGAGGGCTTTACTATCAAAAAGTCAAAGCTACGCGGGGTAGCAAGCCATGGTATGTGCTGCTCGCGCCGTGAGCTTGCGCTTGGGCAAGACCATGAGGGCATCTGGATTTTGCCTGATGATGCGCCGGTTGGTATGCCTATTGCCGACTACCTCAAGATGTCTGACACGGTGCTTGACCTAGAGATTACACCAAACCGTCCCGATTGTTTGTCGATGGTGGGTATGGCGCGCGAAGTTGGCGCTATGTATAGAGTGCCGGTGAAAAATCCGCTTGAGGAAATGATGGCGGAGCTTGCCGAAGACGCAGCGCTGCCGGATGTCTCTGACCTTGCAAGTGTGAGCATTTCAGACGTTGAGCGCTGTGACCGCTATACCGCACGCGTTATCAAAAACGTGAAAGTAGGGCCGAGCCCTGAGTGGCTCGCAGAGCGCGTGATTGCAGCGGGCAGCCGCTCTATCAATAACATCGTTGACGTGACGAACTACATCCTCTTTTTGTTCGGGCAACCCTTGCATGCCTTCGACTACGATAAGCTTGTCAGTGCTGACGGCATTGCGCATGTGGAAGTGCGTGCGGCACGCGATGGGGAAGTGCTTACCACTCTTGATGGTGAGGAGCGTACACTTAGCTCTGACATGACCGTAATAGCTACGCCTGAGCGCGCGGTAGCACTTGCAGGCGTTATGGGCGGCCTTGATACTGAAGTGACTGATGACACGGTCAACATCTTGCTCGAGACGGCAACGTTTCAGCATGGGCGCACGAGCCGCACAAGCCGCAATCTTGGCCTTATCAGTGAGAGCTCCATGCGCTATGAGCGCGGAGTTGATGACAATCCTATTGCAGACATTTCTGCAGCATCAGCAGCACTTATTGCGGCAGTATCGGGCGGTAGTGTATGCCCGGGTGTGGTTGACGTTTACGAAAAGAAGACCGAGCCGCGCGTGCTTAAGTTTCGTATCGCGCGTTTTTGTGACATGATGGGTGCGCAAATCGAGCGCGACTTTATCGTTGATATCTTAGAGCGTCTCGGGTGCGAGGTCGCGCCGGGTGCAGGTGCAGGCGCAGAAGCCGACGAGCTCTGTGTTATAGCGCCTACGTATCGCCCTGACCTCGAGCGCGAGATCGACCTTTACGAAGAAGTGCTGCGTCTCTATGGTATGGATCTCATTCCTTCGACTTTGCCGGGAGGACGCGAACGCACAGGAAAACGCACTCATGCTCAGCAAAAGCAAGTTATCATCAATAATGCTCTGCGCGCGAGCGGCATGAATGAAACCGTGACCTACTCTTTTGCAGAACCGAGTGACCTTGCGCATGCGCGTATGGCTGATGAGGGTTTCGGCATGCCGGTAGAGTTGCTCAATCCTCTCAACGCTGATCAATCAGTTATGCGTCAAAGTATTATCCCTGGTCTTTTGCGCAGCGTTGCTTACAACCAAAGTCACGGCGTGAAAAACGTGCAGCTCTATGAAACTGGCCTC